>CAZREL010000008.1:12014-26348 GCA_964599385.1 uncultured Gammaproteobacteria bacterium | reverse complement strand
ATACTTAAAAGAAATATTTTTAAATTCAATTTCACCTTCAATTTTTTTAGGCACCAAAGCGCCCTTTTTTCTTTCTAACCCGTCTTCGTCGGAAAAAAGCTCCATCAAACGAGCCACGCCTTCCCGACCCTCCTCAATGCGGTCGTAAAAACGAGTCATGCGATATAAAGATTGATAGGCAGCCTCGCTTAAAGATAAAGCAAAAACCAAATCACCGACCGTCATTGATTTTTTGAATACCAAATAAACTCCCAAAAATAAGACACAGGCTCTGCCTAAAACTATAATAGTTTTACGGCCCAAACCGACTTTCATCATCCAGGCCCATTGCTTATCTTCATTATCGCGAATGTCGCGCCTTGTCACCTCGAAAGAATCAAGCTCGCGTTTTTCTTGGACAAAAGATTGAACGGCATTAATATTAATAATACTCTGCACCATTTTGCCATTGGCCTTTTCATAACCGGCATAAATTTCTTTCCTAACCGGATACATTCTTTTATTGGCATAATAAGTTACGACAATGAAAAACGGTGCGATAATAATGAACGATAAAGCGATGCGCCAATCGGCATAAAACAAAGCAAAGATAGTAAAAATTAATTGGAAAATAGTCGGCATCACTTCCCAAAAAATGTTTTCGATAAATCCGCTGATTTTGCCGATTCCCTTTTCAACTTTAATTACCTTTGCGCCGGTATTTTCTTTTTCATGATAGCCGAGATTTAAAAAAAGCAATTTTTCCTGAGCGCGAACATTGAGAAAGTATTCGACTTCAACCAAAAGATACAATATTTTTCTATCGGCAAAATATTGAATAAAAGAACGGACTTGATCGCTGGCAAGATAAAGTAAAATCAATTTGAATAAATCGCCGAAACCTTCATTTGCAAAAGAGGAAAAACCGTCAATCAATAACTTCAATATATAAGGCTTGGCGATATCGAAAGGAATGGCCAGAAAAACAATAATCGAACTGCTGATAAAAAGTTTCTTAACCGGCGACAACATACGCCAAAATTCCAGCCAAAACTTTGGCCAAGACAATTGCGCTTTATCTTTTTTTACTTCTTCAGGCATTTACTTTCTCTTAGATAACAAATTCTCCGACACACGGAAAACATCGCCCGCACCCATTAAAACCAATAAATCATCGGAGCTAATCTTTGTTTTCAGATAAGCGGCGGCCTCCGGAATGGTTTTGATATTTACAATCAAACGATGGCGGTTGTTTCTCCTGTCTTCTTTGATAATAGCTTTAACAAGCTGGGCGCTGGAAACGCCGCCCTGCTTCTCGCGGGCCGAACCGTAAATATCCAAAACAATAAGTTCATCGGTGTCGGAAAAACTGGAAGCAAAATCCGAAAATAAAGCTTTAGTTCTGGTAAAAGTGTGGGGATGAAAAACTGTAATAATATTTTTCTTTTTGTAAAAAGCACGCAAACCGGCTAAAGTCGCTTTAATTTCAGTCGGATGATGGGCGTAATCATCAATTATTAAAGCGCCGTTGCACTTACCAAGAATTTGCGCCCGACGCTCCGTTCCCTTGAAATTGGTTAAAGCGCTTTTAATCTTTTTTGTTGGAATTTTAAGCTCTCTGGCTGCGGCCACAACCGCCAAGGCATTTTTAACATTATGGAGCCCAAATAGCGAAATTTTAAACTCCCCTAAAGCATTAATCTTAAAAGTTTGATAAGAACCTTTAATTTTTATGTCATGAGCCAGATAATTTATAATCCGATTTTTAGCGGCACTCGATAAATCAGCGGCAATATCATAAGTAATAACTTGTGTCTTCAACGATTTGGCCACACGACTGCTTTTATCATCGGAAGCATCAATAATCAAGAAGCCGTCATCAGGAATTTTTTTTACAAAGTCACGAAATACTTTTTCATAGTCAGCCGGAGTTTTAAAAAAATCCGGATGATCATAATCAATGTTATTCAACAACACTCCTTTGGGATTGAAATAACGCAACTTATTTTGATATTCATCGGTCTCGGCAACAAAGTATTTCGATCCTCCGATTAAAGCGCTGCCTTTAAACTGCGGTACGCGCGAACCGACAAGAACATTTGGTTTTTTACCGGCAGACATCAGAACATAACCGAGCCAAGCGGAAGTTGTTGTTTTACCATGGCTACCGCAAACCGCTATGCCATAATATTCATTAAACACCGCACCTAAAGCTTCGGCATAAGAAAGTTTTTCTATTTTGCTTTTTTCCAAAACAGCCATCTCAACATTATTCTTCGCGTTATAAGCACTGGAATATATCACCAAATCAATGTCGGACGGAATATTGTTTTCCGAAAAAGGGCTTAGAACTTTAATTTTAGAATCACGCAAAACCTTATCAGTTAAAAATACTTCTGCGCCGTCTGACCCGCAGACATCAAAACCTTTGGCCGCTAAAAATTGCGCCAGCATTGTCATGCCGACACCTTTAATACCGATAAAATAAATTTTCTTATTTTTCAAAACATTTATCTTCATATAAATTATTTTCGAATCATTTCCCAAGCTATAGATGCCACTCTATCAGCGGCATCTCGTTTCATAACCCGGGCGATATTGCGGCCGAGCCTATCACGCTTTTCCTTATCATCAAGCAAATTAAATATTTCGGCCGCGAAATCATTTGGTTTAATTTTGCCCTGCTCAAAAACAATAGCAGCTTCCAAGCGAGAAAATGTTTCGGCATTGTCTTCCTGGTGAGAATTTGGCATCGGAATTAAAATGGCCGCTTTATTAAGAGCGGATAATTCGGTTAGTACGCCAAGACCGCAACGCGAAACAACCAGGTCGGCACGCTTCATTAAAGCCAGAACTTTATCATTCTCCAAAAACTCCAAAGGCACATAATTTTCACCCGACTCGCCGCAAGATTTGCCGCGTCCGCTTAAATGAACAATTCTGGCTTTCTCCGATATTAAATTCAAACTCTCTTCAACTAAATCATTGATTGCCGTTGCCCCCGTCCCGCCGCCAATAAATAAAATTAACGGTTTATCATTATAAGCAAAATACTCCGGAACTTCTTCGGGCCAAATCAGGTTTTCAGGAATAATGACCGGATTACCGGTTAAAACAGCTTTGGGTCCATAATCAACCAATGATTTTTCAAAAACAACCGTCACAACTCTGGCAAAAGGGGCCATTAATTTATTGGCCAGACCGGGCTTAACATCTTGCTGATGGACAAGAACTGCTATTTTGCGACAAGCGGCGGCGTAAACAAGCGGCACGCTGGCGAAACTTCCGGCAGTTATTATTAAAACCGGTTTTTCTTTTTTTAAGATGCGCCAAGATTGAAAGAAGGCGGAAATAATTTTAAAAATATCTAAGAAATTCTGCCAAGAAAAATAACGGCGAAGTTTGCCGGCCGGCAGAGACATAAAGCTAATCGGAACTTCTTTAAAAGAAGAGACCATATCCTTCTCCGGCCCCGATTCAGTTCCGATAAAAATAAATTCCAATTTGCTATCATCGGCAAACATAGCGGCTGCTACAGCTAAAATCGGCGTCACCGAACCGCCGGTGCCGCCGCCTGACAAAATAATTTTTCGAGAAAGCTGTTTATTAACGCTCATATTTTTTCGTGTGCTTACTGATATTAACTACTATTCCAAGAGCCAGCAAGGCGGACAACACCGATGATCCGCCCGCAGAAACAAGCGGCAAAGGAACGCCGGTCATTGGAATAAGATTGATCATGCCGCCAATATTCAAAAAGCTCTGAACCATCAACCAAGTAACAACGCCGATTGCCATCATGCTGCCGTAAAGATCGGGAGAATTCTTTGCTATCAGAAGACCGCGGTAAAACATGAATAAGAAAAGCATGATAAGCAAAGTACTAAACACGAAACCGAGCTCCTCGGCAATAATCGGAAAAATCGAGTCGCCCCAAACTTCCGGCAAATACATAAACTTTTGGCGGCTCTCGCCAAGACCTCGACCAAAAAGACCGCCCGAACCGACGGCAATAAGAGATTGGTTGATTTGATAACATTTATCTTGAGCGCTGTACTCCGGATCTTTCAAACATTTGAAACGATCGCTTTGATAAGAAGATTTCATGCTTAACATCAGATAAAGCAACAAACCGGCCAAAAGAACCGCAACAATAATATGCGCCAATTTTCCTCCCCCGGCAAAAAAAACAACCATGGCCGTGAAAGCAATAATAAAGAGAGTGCCAAGATCGGGCTGAGCCAACATTAATAAGCTAATAACACCCAGAATGGCAATAAAAGGAACAACCCCGCCGCTTAAGCTGCCAATATTATCCTTCTTGGCTTCCAGCCAAGTAGAGAGGTATATCAAAAAAGAAATTTTAACCAGTTCGGACGGTTGAAAAGAAAAACCAAAAACATTTATCCAGCTGTTTGCCGTTCCGTGGTCCGCTCTCAAACCCGGTATAAAAACCACGACCAAAAGAACTATCGATGATAAAAGAAAAAAAGAAGCAAATTTCTTCCACCAATGGTAATGGATTTTTGTCGCGGCATAAAAAACTCCGACCGAAGCCAAAACGATAAAAAATTGGCGCAGAAAAAAATGATAAGTATTGCCGAAGCGGGCATAAGAAACCGGCGATGAAGCGCTAAAAAGCATTACTAAACCAAAAATCAATATAACAAAAATACTGGTGATAAAACTTTTATCCGGACTATGGCCCTCAGAAAAAGCCTTGTTATTTTTTTTGGTATTCAAGCGAAAAGCCATAGCTGAAATAAAAATTTAAAAATTCCTGTCCAAAAGAAAAATAATCAAACCGATAGCCGATCCGATAGCGGAAATTACCCAGAAACGCATAACAACTTTTGTTTCCGGCCAACCAATTGCCTGAAAATGATGGTGGATAGGCGCCGATAAGAACACTTTCTTATGGCGAATTCTTTTGGAAATAATTTGAATAATAACCGATAATGATTCAATAACAAATATTAAACCGATAAAAACCAATAATAGAGGGTTATTGGTAAGCAAGGCAATAATACCCAAGGTAACGCCCAAGCTCATTGAGCCGGTATCGCCCATATAAAAACGGGCTGGTGGAATATTAAACCACAAAAAAGCCAGCAAAGCGCCTATGATGACTGCGCAAAAGGTTGCCATATCATATCGTCCGAGAGTAAAGGCGATAACGCCATAAGCGGCAAAAGCGCTTAATAAAGTTCCTCCGGCCAAACCATCGAGGCCGTCGGTTTCGTTAACGGAAAATGAGGTGGCAACAATAATAAAAACAAATATTGGAATATACCAAGCACCTATTTCAAAATTACCAAAAAAAGGAATATGGATCATTGTCCAATAAAGTTTGAAGTAAAACCACACCGCGCCTATGACAGCAATGCAGGCATAAATAAAAAGACGATGCCGCAACTTTAAACCGCCGCCACCCAAAACACCTTTGCCTCTCACATCGAGCCAATCATCAAACAAGCCGATAATTGCCGTAGCAATAAGAGCTCCTAAAGGAAGAAGCGTTTCCGATCGAGATAAAAAATTAAAATATCTAAAAATGGAATCGGGCCAAATTTGTGCTAAAAAATAAAAAACAGCAATCAACAATAATAAAGTACCCCAAATCAAAACACCCCCCATGGTTGGCGTTCCCGCTTTATGAGCATGCAACTTGCTAAATACCGGAGTATCGCCGCTATTTCTAATCTGCTTGCCGAGTTTATGCTTGTATAGAAAATTAGTCATCAAAGGAGCTATGGCAATCGCGATAACAAAGGAAAGCGCGGCAAAAAACAAAACTTTAATAATATAGAATTCCATCATATAAATAGATTATCTGAAATTTATAAGAAAAACTGATAATAGATACAAAGACATAAAACAACTAAAAACAGCTGACCCGGCTAAAAACAGCTGCATAAAAACTTTCTTATCGCGATTAGAAGAAAATAAAGCGGCTAAAATAAAGTTCAATCCAAAAACACCCAAAGAAATTAAAGGATATTGAAAAATAAGAGATGGTTCCCCGACAAGATTCGCACCAAAATCAATTTTGTATCGCAAAACCAAAACGTCGCCGCTTAAATTGGTTTTTATCCAAAATGCCTGCCAAAAAGAGAGGGCCTGAAAAAAAACAATAGCCGACAAATAAATGCGGCTGGGATAATAACGCCAAAGAGTTAAAACATTAGTTCGCAGATTGCCAAAAAAATCAAGGAATCTGGCATAGAAATTAGAGTAAGCCATAATTGTCTTTAATTCGTACCTAGAGCTAATTTTATCATATTTTTAGATAATATAAAACCGTGTTATAATATCAATATTATGAGTCAAAAAATTATCGCCGGACTTTTCGCCTACGCCAGGCAAGAAAAAGCGGAAAACATGGTTATAGTTCCAAAATCCGATCGGATTTCTTTTGATTACCATTTTTCAAGCCACCAGTCAAAAACGATTTCCCTGCCCAAAAGATACGAGGCTGTTTTGTTAAAAAAAATAAATACCATCCTCGGCTTAGAAGAAAACGATATAATAAGCGAAAAAGAGTCAAAAATCAGCTTTTATAACCAAGATTATCATTTTAAAACCAGTATAATTCCGGGCAGAAAAGAGAAAAGAATTATTATCAGCTTTAATTGGCGCAAATCCAATTCTTGGCGTTTAAATGAGCTTGGCTTAAAAACAGAGGATAAAAAAGTAATAATAAAATTACTACAACTCAAAAAGGGCTTATTAATGGTTATAGGGCCGAAATCTTCCGGAAAAAGCGCCCTAATAAATGCTATCGGTCAAGAGCTATCAAAACAAAATAAAAGCATTTATTTCTTGTATAACCAAGAAAGACCGGAAATAGACTCTATTAGCATTGCCAAGTTATCAAGCAAAAATTTAGAATACACTACCAAACACAATCCGGATATCATTATTTTAGATGAAATAGAAAACCAACAAAACTTAGCGGAAGTCTTTAAACTGGCCGATAAAGGCTATCTGGTAATAGCCTCATATTGCGCATCGGATTTTAAAGAAATAGGCCGGCACGCCAAAGAAGCGTTGAAATATAATAAAGACAGCTTAAAAGCACTAAAACTGGGAATTTTAAGCAGACTAGAAAAAATAGATAGACAAAATAAAGGAAAACGTGATAAAAGAACAATGATCGGACGATACAAGCTCATCTCCTTTATCAAATAATATGTTAAAAATAGCCTGCGTCATACCGGCCTGGAATGAAGAAAAAAATATAGAAAAGGTTATAAAAGGAGTAAAGGCTTTCTGTGATTTTGTTATTGTTGTTAATGACAAATCAAGTGATAGAACTGCGGAAATTGCCGAATCAGCCGGTGCCACAGTCTTAAATCATCCGATAAATAGAGGACAGGGCGCCGCCCTGCAAAGCGGCAACGATTATGCTTTAAAAATAGGGGCGGATATTATAGTTCATTTTGACGGCGACGACCAGTTCTTAGCCGAAGAAATACAGGATATGGTTGCCCCGATAATAAACAATGAAGCGGATATAGTTTTTGGCTCCCGCTTTTTGGGCAAGAAGACCAACTTCCCTTTCTTCAAAAAATATTTTATATACCCGCTGGCCAAATCTTTTACCCGCTTAATTCTTGGTATAAAATTAAGCGACCCGCAAAATGGTTTTAGGGCTATGAATAAATATGCGGCTGAAACAATTCGCATCGCCAACCGCGAAATGGCTCACAACAGCGAAATCCAAAGCAAAGCATTTAGTGCCAAACTGCGCATCAGCGAAGTGCCAATTACCGTCATCTATCATCACTTCGGGCAAAAATTATCGGGCGGGTTAAAAATTATAAAAGATTTACTGATTTATAAATTAAGCAAATAGTATGCTACCACAACAGATTATCGCAATTTTAATCGCCTTGTTTTTCATTATAAAATTACGCAAACAAAAACAAAAAGGCACGATAGGAAAAAACGAATATTTGTTCTGGTTATTCTTTTGGGGGGCGGCCGCTTTAGCTATAGCCTTCATTAAGCAAATAGATTTACTAACGGCAAATCTCGGGCTCGCCGCCAGCGGTATCTCATTTTTAAGTTACTTGGCAGTTCTTATCTTATTTTACTTTGTTTTTGGCATGCGCCTTAAAATAGCCAAACTTGATCGCGATTTAACCGAATTATCAAGAACAATCGCCATTTCAAACGCAAAAGAAAAAGAAAATAAATAATATGAAAATAGCTTCCCTGGCCTGTGCCTGGCCGCCTTATGCCGGAGGAATCGGCAATAGCGCCAAGGACATAGCTGAAATATTATCAGAAGAACATCAAGTGGAGATTTTCCATCCGGATAATATGCGGCCATGGCTTAGAAGAGGACACGCTGCTTTTGCGCCGCAAATATTTTTTAAACTAAGAAAATTTGATTACATATACCTCCATTATCCATTTTTCGGCACCGCGGAAATAGTTTGGCTGGCCAAACTCTTTTTTAAAAAGCCAAAGCTTATCATTCATTACCACATGGATGTCCATAATCTAAGCCGGGCTAACCGTCTTCTATCATGGCCCAGCCGATTAATAAGGTTTTCTCTGCTCAATCAAGCGGAACAAATAGTTAGTGCCAGCCTTGATTATATTAAAAACAGCCAAATAAAGAAATATTACGCCAAAAGGCCTGATAAATTTAAGGAAATTCCTTTCAGCATAGATTTAGACAAATTTAAACCAAGAGATCCTAAGCGCCCCGGCGGAAATTTAATGGTTAGAAAAACTAAGGAGTTAATTAACTTTATCAACGATAAGTTTATAAAGAGAAACAAAACGGAATTTATTTTTGTCGGAGGCCTCGATAAAGCCCACTACTTTAAAGGAGTAAAACAGATGATTATGGCCTTCGCCGGCATCACCGGCGATTGGCGGCTCAATATAGTCGGCGATGGGGACTTGCGCGGCGAATACGAAAAACTTAGCGAATCTCTTAATTTGAATCAAAAAATACATTTCAGCGGTAAATTGTCAGATGATGATTTGCGCTTAGCTTATCGCGATGCCGATTGCCTTATTCTACCTTCAATCAATAGTAATGAAGCTTTTGGCATTGTTATTATCGAGGCTTTAGCCTCGGGATTAGCCGTCATTGCCTCGGACTTACCGGGAGTTCGAAGAGTTTTTGAAAATTATAAAGAAGGCTTGCTGTTTGAAGCCGGCAATATCGAAGATATGCAAAGAAAAATAAAGTATCTGCTTGAAAATAAAAATATGAGACAACTGATGTCTGTTGCCGCCAGAGACTTGGCTGAAAAAAAATATGACAGCGAGAAAATAAAAATAAAAATAAAATCGCTTATTTCATGAAAATAGCTTTAGCTCACAATCTATACCCGCCATATGCCAAAGGTGGAGCGGAAAAAGTTGTCGAAAAAATGGCAGCCGACTTTGCGGCAAGCGGAAATGAAGTTGTAATTATCACAAGCAGACCGAAAAAGACGCGAGAAGTAAAAGAGGCGGAAGAAAAAACCGCAGACGCAAACAGTAAAATAAAAGTTTATCGCCTGAGCTCTTCTTATTTTAATCTGGGAGAAAGAAATAAATTTTGCCGCTTATTCTGGCATGCCGGCGATTTTATAAACCCGAAAAGAAAGGCGGCTTTGGAAAAAATAATCGACACCGAAAAACCGGATTTATTTATCACTCACAATCTAATCGGCATAGGATTTTTCTTGGCAGATATTTTAAAAAATAAAAAAATCAAGCACGAACATTTCTTGCATGACATCCAGCTGCTCCATCCCTCCGGTTTAATGTTTGCCGGCCGAGAAAATATCTTAAACAGTAGAGCAGCCAAAATCTATCAAAAAATAACCGGCAAAAAATTTCAAATGACCGCTAAAGTAATATCCCCCTCGAAATGGCTCTTAAACGAGCATCGAAAAAGAAATTTCTTTGCAAAAAGCGAAACAGAAATACGACCTCTTAGAAAATTACCGGCACCACATCCCAATACTCAACTTGACCAATCGAAAAAAGGGCGCTTCCTATTTGTCGGACAAATCGAAAAACACAAAGGGATATTGTTTTTAATAGCAGCTTTTAAAGCAATACCGCAAACAAACATCAGCTTGACGATTGTCGGCACCGGCCAAGACGAAGAAGAAGCAAAAAAATTGGCCGCCAAAGATCAAAGAATCGTCTTTCTTGGCCATCTAAAATCGGAAGAGGTGAAAAACGAAATGGAAAAGGCCGGGGCTTTAATAGTTCCCTCTCTTTGTTATGAAAACTCCCCGACCGTAATCTACGAAGCCGGAGAGTTTTCTTTGCCGGTTATCGCCTCAAATATTGGAGGGATACCGGAGATAATGCCTAATCACAACGGCCTTTTTAAGGCCGGAGAAATCGAAGATTTAATCCAAAAAATTAAGGCATCGTCTTAAGCTTCTTGTGCGCCTCAATATCAAAAATTGTCTTTTTAATTCCATTTTCCAAAGTCACAACCGGCATCCAATTAAGCTGGTTTCTGGCAACATGGATGTCGGGTAAAATCAATTCGCTAAAAAATAATTTACTGTCTTCAAAAACAACTTTGGAGTTTGATTCTGTTTCCTTAATTATCAAATTAACAAAATCCGTCATTTTCACATCGACATCGGAACCGATATTAATCGGTCCGGCCAAATCCGAAGCCATAAATTTCCCAACCGCATCAATGACATCGTCTATATAACAGAAAGAAGAAGAAAAACTTTCACCGCCGGCAATAACTAAATCTTTTCCATCCAGCGCATTATTAATAAAATCGGGTATCATTTGATCGTCATCGGCTTCCATGCGCGGACCATAAATACGGAAAAGGCGCATTATTCTGGCATCAACATTAAACATTGAGCGATAGTTCCAAACAATCGACTCTGCGAAACGCTTCCCCTCATCATAAGAGCTTCTATCGGATAATTGATCAACTAAGCCGATATCGCTCTCTTTGGCCTTATAGGCCCTGTCGTCTTTATGGCGAGGACCATAAACAACGGAGGAGGAAAAATGGAGCATTTTTGAACTATATTTTACCGCCATGTCCAAAAGATTTTTGGTGGCGTAAGCATTGGCCAATAAAGTTGCCAATCTATTCTCCAAAAAATGACGGGCCGACATCGGACAAGCTAAATTGTAAATTTCTTGAATACCTTGAAACTCAATTTTAAAACGCTTAAGTTCCTCGATATTTTCCAAATCAATCGGAACCGATAAATCATGATTAATAAAGACAAAATTGGGATTAGCCAAAAGATGGTCAATATTTCTTTCGTTGCTGCTAATGAAATTATCAATACAGATAACCTTGCATTCTTTTACCAATTCATCGCAAAGATGGGATCCGATAAAACCGGCGCCACCCGCCACCACAACATTTTTCTTATCAAAGATTACTTGTTTGCGCATATATTTATAATTTTTAACTATTCTAATTCTTTATCTTTAAAGCATTCAAATTAACGCCTCCGGCAAAATTCTCGTCCCAGGCGTAAAATGATTCCAACAAAAGACCCTGCATATCAAAAACTCTAACATGAGGAGCTGCCCCGGCCTTGGCCCCTAAGGCGATTTCCGACATACCGTCGTTATTCAAATCTCCAACAGTAATATTTGCTCCGCCGCGCCAATTTTTGTTATAGGCTAAAAATTGTTTCAGCAAAGAACCATGGTCATCGAAGATTTTCACCTGAGCTTCTTTGGCAGATGACGGAACAACGATTATTTCGTCTTTATCGCCGCTGCGACGACCATCCAGATTGCCAATAATTATTTCCACTCCGCCACGGAAAGATTTTTCATAGGCATAAAAAGCGCCGATCAACTTACCGCCTCCGGAAATAATGCGAACGGAAGGCGACCCGCCCCAACCGAAAGAAACGGCTATTTCATCGGCTCCTTTACCATCAAGATTTCCGGCCGCTAAATTAACCTCGCCTTTCCAAGACCTATCATAAGCGGCAATCTCTTTCTTCAGTTTTCCTTCTGAAGAAAATATTTTCAAACGACCGTTGCCGTTCTTATTCAAAACACAAAGTATTTCAACCGCACCATCGCCATCAACATCGCCGATAGCAAGAGAAAGTCCTCCCTTTTCATTTTTTCCGTAAGCCAAAAATTCTTTTTTTAATCTTCCGTCGCTTGATATTATTTTTATTTTCGGTTCAAAGCCGGCGGCAGCGCCTAAAACTAATTCATGATTGCCGTCGCCATCAAAATCGGCGCTTTTTACAGCCGAAAAACCTTTAAAAATCTCTGGCTCCAAAGTTTTTATAATTCCCCCGCCAGGCGTACGTAAGTCAAAGCTTTGTTTATCTTTTGTCGATTGAGGAATAACCAATAAGGAACCGAATCGGCTATAAAGTTTCTGCTTAGCCATTTCCAGAGCCCTATCGACATTCAATCGGCCATTGCCCAGCTTATTTTGATAATCCGGATTCAAACGGCTAATATCGTCGCTTGAAGCAAATAAAATACTGACAATCTCCTGCCTGGATAATTCCGGATTGGCCTGAGAAATTAAAGCCAAGGCTGCCGAAACAAGAGGTGCGGCCATTGAAGTGCCGGACCAATATCCGTCATAAAGCAAATTGGGCTTCTCTTTACTGCCGCCCTCGCTTATAGTGCTAAAAAAACTTATACCGGGCGCACTGATATCGACGCAATTCTCTCCATAGCTGGAAAATTTTGCCTTCTGATCAAGCGCATCGGTTGCCGCTACGCCAATAACCATATTTTCACCGACCAAAGTTCCGTCATAACAAGCCGGATATATCGGGACTTCTTTCGTGTCGTGCCCTGCTCCGTTTTGTTCATTACCGGCAGCCGCTACAATCATTACTCCGGCTTTATGAGCGCGTCTAACAGCCGCCTGCAATGATTCGCTATAAGTAAAATTCATGAAACTGAGATTGATAATATCAGCTCCGTTATTGGCGGCATAATCAATGGCTCTAATAACATCGCCAATCCTGCCCTCTCCTTTATCATTCAAGGCCTTAAGAGGCATTATTTTTGCCTTCCAAGACAAACCGGTAATGCCGCGGTTATTATTCCCCTCGGCGGCGATTATTCCGGCCACAATAGTTCCATGCGAAACGCCGCTTTCCGTCCAACCGGAAATAAACTTAGGCGAAGGATCGGGGGTGTTATCGGAAAAATCCCAACCGTTATAATCATCTATAAAACCATTCCAATCATCATCTATGCCATTACCGGGAATCTCTTTATCGTTCTGCCAAATATTATTTTTTAAATCTGGATGACTAATATCAACACCGGAATCAATAACAGCTATAACAATATCGGGACTGGAACTTAATTTCTCCCAAGCTTTATCCGCCTTAATTCGAGATAAATACCACTGATTGCCAAAATAACTGTCATTTGGAGTAATGACAGCAAGCGCCGGCGCCCCCAAAAGAAGCGTCAAAAGTATTAAAAAAGATGTTATTTTTTTAGACATATAACATCTTTATGATAGCATGAAATTTAATTTTCCAAAACAGCCAAAGTCTCGCGAGCGCACTTTTCAAAACTAAAATTATCCACTCTTTCCAGACCTTTAGCAACAAGTTCTTGTCGAATATTTTCATCGCCGGCAACCAAATGAATTGCCTCGGCCATGGCGAAAGTATCATCGCGATCAAAATAAAGCGCTGCATCGCCGGCAACCTCTTTTAGAACCTCAATATCGGAAATTGCACAGGGCACGCCGCAAGCCATCGCTTGTAAAACCGGAATACCAAAACCTTCGTAACGAGTCGGAAAAATAAAAGCCTTGGCGGCGGAAAATATATATGGCAAATCAGCCTCATCAACCCAGCCGGGCATGATTACTTCGTTTTCCAAATTAAACTCCTCGATAACATACTTGACCTCATCATAACCAAAGCTGGCATTGCCGATTAGAACCAATTTTTCTTCGGCATCGGGATAATTTTCTTTAAATATAGATAAAGCCTCGATCAAAGAAGGGGTGTTTTTCTTTTTTTCCAAACGGCCGACATAAAGAAAAAACGGGCGTTTTAAACCATATTTTTCCAAGACGGAATCAGAAAAACTGTCATTTGGCATCGGCTTGTACAAATCGGAATTATAACCATTATGCACAACGGTAATTTTTTTCTCTTTTGTTTTTGGATAAAAATTGAGTATTTCCTTCTTGGTAAATTCGGAAACAGTGATAATTTTGGAAGCTCTTTTTAAAGCAAAGTTGCTCGACCAATAGAGATAGTCCAAAGACGTGGCGCGATATTTCCCAAAAGTCAGAAGTCTAACTAATAAACCTATTAAACGACGTGTTGACAGCGATGATGTTTTAACTTTTTCGGAACGATAAAGATTGGAGTCTCG
>CAZREL010000008.1:0-11914 GCA_964599385.1 uncultured Gammaproteobacteria bacterium | reverse complement strand
TGCTTTAAATTCGCTCTTGATGCATCTATGCCTATTATCATATCGAACATAAAAGCCGCATAGTTGCGGCTTATATTATTTGGTAGCCAAAATACTTCTCTTATAAGAATCTAAATTGTCCAAAGCGACGCCGGTTCCCTTGGCAACGCAGAGCATGGCGTCATCGGCAACATAGGCGGGGACGCCGGTTGTTCTGGCAATAAGCTGATCCATGTTGCGCAACAAACTGCTGCCGCCAGTCAAAACGATCCCCTTGTCGATTATATCGGCTGACAATTCCGGCGGAGTTTTTTGCAAAACTTTTTTAGCGGCAGAAATTATTCCTTCGAGCTCATTTTGAATCGCTTCCGTTACATCATCGCTGGAAACGCTGATGCCGCGCGGCAAACCGGTAACCAAATCCCTGCCTCTTATTTCCATATATAACTTCTCCTCCATGTATAGGGCTGAACCGATATTAATTTTTATCTCTTCGGCCGTTCTTTCGCCAATAGCCAAATTATATTTCTTGCGAATATATTCTAAAATAGCGGCATCGAATTTTTCACCGCCGATGCGAACCGAAGTTGAAGCAACTATACCGCCTAAGGAAATAACAGCCATCTCAGCCGTCCCTCCGCCGATATCGATAATCATATGGCCGGTGGCTGAACCAATCGGGATGTCAGCACCGATAGCCGCTGCGACCGGCTCTTTAATTATATAAGCCGCCTTAGCGCCGGCAGCAATCGTCGCTTCGATAACCGCCCTTCTTTCGGTTGAAGAAATGCCGGCCGGAACGGCCACCATAACCTCAGGTCGGAAAAGACGCATACCGCCAATCGTTTTATTGATAAAGTATCTAATCATGGCCTCGGTAGCGCGATAATCAGCTATTACTCCGTCTTTTAAGGGTTTAACGGCCGTAATTGTATCAGGGGTACGGCCAACCATATCCTTAGCTTCATTACCGACAGCCAAGATTTTTTTGTCGCTCAAAGAGACTGCCACCACGCTTGGTTCATTAACAACAATACCGCGCTTGGGCAGATATATTAAAGTGTAAGTTGTGCCTAAATCGATGCCGATTCTTTTGATAAACATAAAAAGAAGATACCAGTCTATCTTAGTATTTTTCGCAATATTAGTCAATCAGCAAGTCATCGCCCTCGTTTTCATCCTCCGAGTCATCCTCGAAGCCATGACCCTTGCTTTGATTAGCAATTATCTTTTTAACCTTTCCGGCAAATTCGTAAGTATCGAATTCGTCCTTAAAGAAAATATAATCGGCGCCAAGCTCACTGGAACGCTCGCGACTATCTTCATCGCTTAAGTCAGTAAAGACAAAAATTGGTTTCAAACCAAGAATATCGTCTTCCTTGATTTTCTTTATCAAATCAAAGCCATCGGCTTTAGGTAAAATCAAATCAAGAATAAGATAGTCCGGCTCAAATTCTCTCATATTATCAAGCAGCTCTTCGGGTTCCTCATTTCCGTAACTTGTTTCAACTTCAAAGTTATCGGCGGTAAATTCCGACTCCAAGCCATACAATAAATCCGCATCATCCTCGATAATGTATATTTTTTTACTGGCCATAAATTATATAATTAACCTTTATTTTTTGAGATTTTTCCACCAGGCTTCATTGTTTTTGTACCACTCCACAACATCTTTTAATCCTGCTTCAAAAGGTATGCTGGGCTTAAAACCAAGTTCTTCGGCCGCTTTTTCAAAATCAATAGCATAGCGCAAATCATGTCCCGGGCGATCATCAACCCAATCAGTCATTTCCTCTCCTTGCTTAAGTAAATCAAGAATAGATCTTGTTACCTGTAAATTGGTCCGCTCATTATTTCCTCCAAGACAATACGTTTGGCCAATACGACCCTTTTTGATAATAAGCTCCAAACCATAATTATGATCATCAACATGAATCCAATCGCGAACGTTTTTACCCTCGCCGTAAACCGGAACCTTTTTCCCTTCCAATAAATTGGTAATAAAAAGAGGAATTAATTTCTCCGGATGCTGATAGGGGCCATAGTTGTTTGAACAATTTGAAATTGTTATCGGCAAGCCGTAGGTATGAAAATAAGCTCTAACCAAATGATCGCTGGCGGCTTTGGAGGCGCTATAAGGAGAATGCGGATCATAACAACTGTCCTCGTTAAAAGCCGGATCATCAAAACCGAGCGAACCAAAAACTTCATCAGTTGAGACGTGATGAAAACGAATATTACTGTTATTTCTGGCGGCCTCAAGCAGAACGCGCGTTCCTTCGACATTAGTCCTAATAAAAGCGCCGCTATCTTTAATGGAGCGATCGACGTGGCTTTCAGCGGCAAAGTGAACTATTAAATCAATATCTTTAACAAGACTATTAACCAGATCGGCATCACAAATATCGCCATGAACAAAAGAATAATTAGGATTTGAGGCCAAATCCGATAAATTATCGGCGTTACCGGCATAAGTCAAAAGATCAAGATTAATAATCTTATCTTTAGGATTATGTAAAAACCAATAACGAATGAAATTGGAACCGATAAAACCGGATCCTCCGGTTACAAGTATTTTCATATAATCAATCTATTTTATATGGGCTACTGGGATCTTTCTCCCATCTTATTTCGTCAATTTCCTCGCTCTTGCCCTCCCCGCGATAAAGCTTATCCGGGAAGTTAAGGCTTAGCGCTTCAATTTCAGAAATGCATTTATAACCATGGACAACGCCGGGCGGCACAATAACAGCGGTCGGATTAGAGGCGCCGACCTCGATTTCCATCTTTTCTCCATGCGTTTCCGAGTCCCCCCTTCTATCCCAAAGATAAAGCTTAAAATTTCCGGGACCGACAAAAGCAAAACAATCGCTCTGATATTTGTGTTCATGCGGACCCCTAACAACTCCCGATTTGGTCACGCTCAAATATGCCATACTCGGAGTATAACCGGCAAATTCATCAGAACGAAAAAGTTCCGCTAAAAACCCGCGGTCGTCTTCGTACTTTTCAATCTTTTTTATCAAAACATCTTTAATCATATTTATTTCTTTTTCATTTTTAACAAACCATTCTGAGCACCAAGATGACCAACTTTAGAAGCGGCATTCTTAAGGGCTAAGCCGAGAGCGCGACTGATATCGCCTTTATACATTACATAGCCGGCGGCAAAAGACGAGTTAAAAATATCGCCGATACCGGTCGTGTCGACTCTTTTCTTCTCTTTAATTATTTTATGCCTATAAATATTAACTCCGTCATAAGCAACGACGCCGGCCGATCCCAAGGTGATAATGGCAACTTTCGGGCCAAGACTATAAATAGCTTTGACTAAATTTTCCGGACGGTTTAGAAAATCATTGTTCAAATTTTTAAACTGATCGGAATTATAGATTAATTGCAAAGCCTCGTCTTTATTTAAAGCTAAAACGGTAACTTTACGTATGAAGGGGCTTATTTTCTCGTAGCCGCTTAAAAGCTGAGTCATGCCGGGATTCCAAAAAACTTTTTGGCCGTTATCTTCGGCAACGGTAAAAATTTGCTTCAAATTCCTATACCAATCACCGGCTAAAGAAGCAATATAGACATTGCCGGCTTTATCAAGTTCGCGCAAATCTCTTTTTTCAATATCCAATAAATAATTGGTACCGCGCTGAGAAAAAATTATTCTTTCGCCGGACGGTGCAACCAAAATAAAAGAAGCGCCGCTACCCTCCCCTTTTTTCACTTTAACTAAACGGCTATCAACCCCCCTATCTTTAAGATTTCGCAAAATCATTTGTCCTCCTTCATCGTCGCCGATAGTGGATATGCAGGCCGTCTTAAAACCAAAATTCGACAGACAAACAGCGGCATTAGCCGCTCCGCCGCCATAAGAATAATAAAATTTATTAACCTTTATCTTCGCTCCATATTCAAAGGCCAATAATTGCTGCCGTAGAATATCGTTACGATTATTAATTAAAATTCCTTCGTTGGTGAAAAAAGAGATGTCCCTGGTTGTACCGCCGATAGTGATAAAATCGTATTTCATATATATGTTTTAATTACGCCTAAATATTATCATAAAGCTATTTTTTTTCCAAAAAATTATCACCCAAAAAAACCGGTTCAAATTTACGGCTAATCAAAGAGGAGAAATTAAAAATTAGGAAAGCTGCTATGAAAGACCATATGAGCTGATAAAAAATAGACAGCCAGAAAGACTGGCGCCCCAAAAAGAATCCGGCCGACTCAAAATTGGAAAAATAAAAAAACAAGCCAATAAAGAAATTGGCCGCCAAAACTGTTAAAAAATTAATTATTAAAAAGGAATAAAAAGATTTATTGGTTAGCCAGGTCATGGCAATGCGTTCCGCCAATATAATACTGATAGCCAAAGCGATCATATTGGCCCCAAAAATATTAAAAGAAAAAAGATCGAGCCAGAAACCGCCGTACAGAGCCGCAATAATGGCTGACTTAAAACCGTGAAAGAACAGCAGAAACACAAGAGCAATCAAAACAAGATTAAGTTCGCCTAAAAACCCGGGCCAAACATATATGACAGAAATCTGTATAATAGCCGCCAAAGAAATCAAGAGAAAAAAAATGGCAATACGGGCAATATATCGGAACATAAATTTAATTAGGGCAAAATAACCGAAACAACCGTTAAATTATCGAAGTCAACCGGCGGATCAATAATCGCTTCCTGCCACACTTCATTGGTCTCGCTTTTAACTTCACTAATCTCACCGATAACCAAACCGCGCGGCACCTTCCCTCCCAAGCCGGAGGTAATAACAATATCCCCAACCGATATTTTTTCAAGCTGCGGAATAAAACTCATTTTTATCGTTAAGCTCAGGTTACCGGCCACTATGCCTTGGGTTTTGTTTTGATTTTGAACCGAAGCGGCAAAAGAGCATTCCGGGTTGACGGACAAACAAATTTTGGAAATATTATCTTTTGATTCGATAATCTTCCCTATCAAAACGCCGTGCTCGTTGGTAACAGCCAAGCCCTCCGATAAGCCGTCTTTTAAACCGCGATTAATAACCAAATCGCGGTTATCTTTATCGATATTTTCCTTAGCTATAACACTGGCCGCCACCATACCGAAATCGCCGCTGTCAGAAAAATCTATCAGGCTCTTTAATTTCATATTCTCATCCATCACCTCTTGATAGTCGGCTTTTAAAACCATTAAAGAGGCGACCTCAGACTCAAGCTCCCTTAGTTTTGCGTCAACATCCTCTTCGCTCTTTTGACTGCTCTCGTAATTCCTATTAACCAAAAGACTCAAATTATAAAAACGTTCACTAATCGGCTGAGCCAAAAAGACTAAAAAATTTTCCAGCGGCCTGGTAATTCCGGTGTAATGCAGAAAAATAAAAACACCGGCTAAGGCCAAAAAAATTGATAAAGGTTTTCTCTTGCGGTTAAAAACCATAATTATTCAGTCGTGCTTGGCAAAACCACTTTTTCTAATAATTCTTTATTCGTTAAAAGAATGCCTGTGCCTCTGGCCACGCAAGTTAAGGGATCATCAACAATTTTAACGGGAATTTTAGCGGCTGAAGATATCGCTTTATCAAACCCCCGCAAAAGAGCGCCTCCTCCGGCCAAATAGAGGCCCCTTTCATAAATATCAGATACAAGCTCCGGCGGAGTTGTTTCTAAGATAGTTTTAATGTTATCGATTATTTTCATGATAGTGCGGCCAATCGCTTCTCTAACCTGTTTATCATTAATCATAACCGCTTTCGGCAAGCCGGTTAAAAGATCGCGGCCCCTAACTTCAATTTCTTGAGGAGTGTCGAAGGGAATGGCCGAACCGACGGCAATCTTAATTTTTTCCGCCAGCTGTTCACCGATTAAAATATTAAACTCTTCTCTGATATATTCGATAATGTCATTATCAAATTCATTGCCGGCCGCTTTCAACGATTTCCAGGTAACAACACCGCCCAAAGAAATAACGGCGATTTCCGTTGTTCCACCCCCGATATCAACCATCATAGTTGCCGTCGCTTCAGTGACCGGCAACCTGGCGCCAATAGCCGAAGCCATAGCTTCTTCAATCAAATATACCTTTCTGGCACCGGCTGATTTAGCGGCATCTTCAACAGCCTTCTTTTCAACCTCGGTTAAATCAAGCGGAATGCCGATAACAACACGCGGGCGAGGAATAAGGGTAAAATTTTCGGAATGCACCTTATTGATAAAATATTTGAGCATCTTTTCGGTAATTTCAAAATCAGAAATTACCCCCTCGACCAGAGGTTTGATTGCTTCGATGTGTCCGGGGACCTTGCCGACCATTTTCTTGGCAGCCTCGCCAACTTCAAGGATTTCATTGGTCCTTTTATTAATGGCGACGACGCTTGGCTCGTTAATTATTACACCTTTATCAACCAAAGTCACCAGGGTGTTTCTCGTTCCCAAGTCGATTCCTAAATCATGGCTGAATTTTCCGATAAGTTTATTGAACATATCTACAAAAATTAATAGCTCTTAGCGAAGTACCAATCATGTTTCGCTTCCTTGCCGGTAATGAAACACTTCTTATTCTTTGGTGCTTTATTTTCATTAGCGCTTGGCAAAACACGAGAAACCATGGAATATTTTTCCTTCAACATTTTTTCACTCTCTAAATCTTCACTCCAACTTGCCTCAAACCAACCCAGCCTATCATCAATTTCGTCTAAACTCTCAATACGATGTATGTGCGATGAAGCAAAATCATTAGCTTGTTTATAAAGATTATCGTGAATATCTATAACAAGTTTTTCTAAATAACCGTTAAGTTCGGATAAAGAAATATTTTCTCTTGTTTCAGTATCTCTTCTAAACACGGTTAATGAAGCGGCTTCAACTTCTTTAACGCCGATTTCTAACCTAACCGGCACACCGCGAACTTCCCAATGATTAAATTTAAATCCGGGACTAAGACCCTCTCTTTCGTCAATCTTAACTCTATATAATTTAGACAGGTCATTTTTAATATTTTGACAAAAGGACAAAACCTTATTTTTATTTTCATCATCTTTAAAAATAGGGATAATAATGATTTGTATTGGTGCAATATTCGGCGGCAAACGCAAACCGTTGTCATCTCCGTGTCCCATGATAACCGCCCCGACGGAACGCCAAGACAGGCCCCAGCTATTTTGATGACCGAAGTGTGATTCTCCATCAGCTCCTAAATATTTTACATCAAAAACTTCAGCAAAATTAGTACCGAGATAATGACTGGTTGCACCCTGGATCGCCTTACCGTCCCTTGCCATAACCTCGGCAGTTTTAGTCATAACCGCACCGGCAAACTTTTCATTGTCTGATTTACGACCGGTAAAAGAAGGTAGAGCCATGAATTCATAAATATCAGAATACAAACCGAGTATCTTATCAACCTCTTCTCTGGCTTCCTTTTCCTCGGCAAAAACAGTGTGTCCTTCTTGCCACAAAAATTCACTCCAACGTAAAAAAGCGCGCGGTCTTTTTTCCCAACGCACAACATTGGCCCATTGGTTAAGACGCAAAGGCAAATCTTTATAGCTTTGGACCCAGCGAGAGTAGGTCTTATACATAGCCGCTTCACTGGTTGGCCTTACCGCTAATTTATTAACCAGCTCTTCTCCGCCACCATGCGTTACAACCGCCAATTCAGGAGCAAAGCCCTCAACATGGTCTTTTTCAGCCATTAAATTTTCAAGCGGCACAAATATCGGAAAATAAACGTTTTCCACGCTATCATCTTCTAAGCGCTTGTTTAATTCAGCCTTAATAAGCTCCCAGATTTTCAGGCCATATGGCCTAACTATACCGCAACCGCGCACCTCGGAAACATCCGCCAATTCAGCTTCACGGACGACATCTTGATACCATTGTGGGAAATTTTCGCTTTGTTTAGTAATATTATTCTTTGCCATATGTTTTTACTGTATTTTAATTTATTCTAACCCAAAAAATCGACAAAGTCAAAAACGAAGAACCTAACAGCTCTTGCTCAAAAATAAAATAAATTCTATAATATTCTTTTAAATATTAACAAAAATATGGGTAAGATTATTTGTCTCTACGGACTGGCCGCCTGCGGTAAAACAACTCAAGCTGATAAAATCCACGCAGAATTCAATTTGTATCAATTCGGCATGGGCGATAAATTGCGCGAAGAAATTGCCAGCGGGTCCGAACTCGGACAGGAAATACAAAAATATGTTAGCACTGGAATTTTAATAAACGACGAATTAATGGGTAAAGTTATTAGTACGGTCGGTGATAAAATAAAAGAAAGCGGCATTGTTTTTGATGGCTTTCCTCGTATTATCTCTCAAGCTCAAATGCTTGACGAAATAAGCAATAGTTTAGGCCAAGAAGTTGATAAGTTTTTTTATTTAAAAATTAAGCCAGAAACAGCTCTTGCCAGAATCGCTGCCCGCGCCGAATTAACCGGACGAGCCGATGATAAAGATGCTGATGCTGTCAGAAATCGCCTTGGAGTTTTTGAGAAAGAATCAAGCTCTTTAATAGACTTTTATAGCCAAAAAGGAATTCTTGTTGAAATTGATGGTGAAATGAGTATTGATGAGGTTTATGCAGAAATTAGAAAGCATTTGATATAAAATTTAAGCAGATATCAAAATATAAAAAAACAACGCCTATTTGGCGTTGTTTTTGCTTAGCAAATCTTTTAACTTCAGAAAAGAATCATTAAAACTCTTTAAGCTCTTCTTTGACCGCATGGCAGCTGCTGGGTGAATTATTGGCATTAATAAAAACTTATCCAGATTAAAAACCTTGCCTTGATCTCGTATCATTTTTGCTTCTGGTAAAAAATAATTCATTGCAAAACGACCCAGAGTCACAATTATTTTTGGTTTTATAATTTCCAATTGTTTTTTAAGATAAGGTCTGTAAGCTTCTATTTCCAAAATGCTTGGATCGCGATTTTCTGGTGGACGGCGTTTTACAATATTAGTGATATAAACATCTGCTCTTTTTAGACCGATATTTTCTAAGCTGGAGTTTAATAGTTTTCCGGAACGCCCGACAAAAGGGCGAATGAGCTCATCTTCTTTGGCGCCCGGCGCTTCACCTATAAAAATTATTTTAGCTTCAGCCGACCCTTCGCCAAAAATTAAATTAGTTGAAAAAGCTAACTTTTTATCAAAACGCATTTCATCTTCAAGTTTTTTGAGTTGTTGCTCTTTATTTATCATAAAATGATTTTAACACAGAAAATAAAGGGATTAAATCCCATACTTGACTTTTTTTAACTCTTGTGTTAATCTATAGATAGTTCTTTATAATTATATAAACATTCCATGGCGGCGCCAAAATTGCCGGGGCTTAGAAAAAAATAATTTTTCAGCCCTAACAATAATCATATGTTCAGAATCTTGAACGCATTCTTTGCTTTCATACTGATTATGATAGCGCTAAAATGGTTTGTCCCAGCTGAAGCGGCCAGCATTGCTAACGAAATTCTCGTTATGATACTAACTATCATACGAAACATTCTAAGTGATGTCACGCTATAAAGCTAAAATAAGGTCTTCTTTCAAAGACCTTTTTTATTATCAAAAAACCAAACTTAATACTTATTTATTTGGCGGAATGGCGGCGGATAAATAAAGTGAGCTGGCAAATAACTGTCAACATCATAATCCACTTAATCCAATCATAAATAAAGTTCCAAAAATAATTATGATGTTTGATAATTTTAAAATCATCAACAAAAACAATTTCGCAAGCGCCGCCGCTTCGCGAAGATTTATTATCATCTTCTCTGGAGACGCTGGTCTGGCGCCAATAATTTTCCCCGGCCTCCCTATAATCAGCCAAAGAGCCTTTAAAGTATACTTGATCTCCGATATTAACTTCGCGTATCAACTTTCTCAACTCTTCGCTGTCTGTTAAAAGATGATTATTTGATAAAGACTTATCGTCAAAGCGCTTCTTCAATTCTCCGTTCCAACGATAATAGCAGGTCCATTCCCCGCTTTTAAATTTTAAATTCGGTTGTTTATAAGAACCGTTAGCGACATTGCGTCCCCAAACCACGCAGATATCTTTTAAATTAACGGAATTGCTATCATGATAAATATTGAACCAGGCATTAATATTGTTTTGCGTCACAACCAGCCCCCATAATTCATAATCGGCAATCGGCTTAACCTCATAAGACTTGCCGCGATACGAAAAATCGAAATCCGCCCTCTCATTCGATTGCGATTGGATCGGCTCTTGCAATAAACGGTTATCGATATCCCAGTTATCGGGCAATTGCCTGATTTGGTACCAAGATAACAGAAATAGAGAAATTAAAATGGCGTAGATTATTTTAAACATTTTTTTATCGCGACTCTCCAATATAAATTAAGAATTGCTATTCTCGCCCAAAAAAAATTTTGTTTCAAGAGCTGCTTGCTTCGGCCAAGATAGAAATTCGCCATTATACTGTCCCGTCTTGCGAATTACATAAAAAGAAGAAAAGGCCAGACCGGGGAAAATTCCGGCTAAAGATCTGGCGATTATTTTCGGGAAAGGATAAAATTGCGAACCGTAAATTTTTTCTATTTTGCAGAATGAAGAAGCGATATTGCGATAAAAAAATTCCGTATCTTTCCTGGAAAACGACCTAACATGGGCAGATATGATCTTGCTTGAAGTCGGATGAAAACCAAAGAGCATCAAAATTCGATTATGCAGAGATAAAAGATTCGGAACGCCTAAAAATAAGACGCCGCCGGTCTTAAGGCAGCGAAAAATTTCATGATTGAGCCAAAATATTTCTTTAGTATGCTCAAACACTTGATTGGCAATAATTAAATCAAAATGATTATCGGGGAAAGGAAATTTTTCTTTTTCAATGTCTATAATAAAAGACTGCAGATTTAAGCTCGACGGCATATCTACGTTTTTATTTATATCAAGCCCGAAGAGTTCAGCTTCCGGAAAGTGTTTTTTCACTGAAAACAAGTCAACACCGGTACCAAAGCCGATATCAAGACACCTGGAAACATTAATATCTTTTAAAACCTTATCCAAAATATGTCGACCAAAGGTTTCTTTATGGTCAACAATATTCAATCTGCTACTGGCACCGGGGATAACTCGTCTTAAAAACATATATGATTATTTTTCGGAAAAAATCTCCAACATTTTCCTTGATGTTTCGCCATTAATCTTAATATATTGTATATTACCCGACATTCTCAACTCTAAAACAAAAAATTCTTCATTATTTTTAAAACACTTATACATCTTTAAATTTTGTACAAATAGACCTTTAAAAAAAGGAACCGATCCAATAGTTCCATAATCTTTTTTTATTTCACCAAAAAACAATTTGATCAATAAAACGCGACCTTTATCTGAAAATAATAAGAAAAATATAATAGCAATTATTGCCGATACGAGAATAAAGATATAATCCATATTTATTTTGACATTAAAATAACTCAATACAACAAAAAATAGCATTTTAATGCTATTTTGTCAAAATGCGGAGAGTGGGATTCGGTCACGGTCGCTAAGTCTCGCTTGACTGCTTTGCAGTCTTCGCTCACTAAGCGCCCCGACCCGGCCTCGGCGGTGCACTCCGCCAGCCGGCGGATGCACATCGCCTCCGGCATTCGAATCTCCCACCGGCTTCAACATAAACAAAAAGAAGCTAACGCAGGTTAGCTTCTTTTTGTTAGCGGGGTGTAAGGGACGCTATTCGAACTTTTTTATAATAATATAGCTAATATTACTTAACGCTCAAATTCACAAAGTAAAATTCTATATTTATCCTGAATTTCCTTAGAGATCATTTTGTCGGATAGTTTTTGAATAGCATCTTTTTTAAGAATAGAAGAACATAAATCGAAATAAAAGCCGTTTTGCGTTGCCACAAAAATACATGACGGATTCCATCTTTGAATTTGTTTAGCGGCAATAGTCT
>CAZREL010000007.1:0-30761 GCA_964599385.1 uncultured Gammaproteobacteria bacterium | reverse complement strand
TGGCATCTGAAGATAACCGAGAATTTCTCGGTGATTTCACCAGTTGCCACGGTGCTTTAAAGGAAGCCAAGAAACGCCACGGCAGTTGCCGTCCTTGTCCGCATTGCTGTTAAGATAAAGTCAAACTTATTTATTTTAATCTTGGCCTTTATAACACCGAGATTGTTTTGCCTTTTTAAACCTGCTATAATTCCAAACACTCCCTTTTCATGACACTTTGATTTAAGCGTTGACACAGGAGGCTAATTTATTAATTGCCATCACCCTTGTTATCGCTTTTTTGATATCTTGAGTGCTATGGCCTTAAAATCATGCAAACACAAGCCGTAATGCTCACGGCGGAGCAGTTTAACCAACTTGCCACTAAAGATTACATTAAAGATTACGTCGACAAACGATTTGACGCAGTGGATCAGCGATTTGACGCAGTGGATCAGCGATTTGACGCAGTGGATCAGCGATTTGATAAACTTGAAGGACTTCTTTCTGAAACCAGAGAAAAAGTTTTTCAAATTGATGAGAGTTTGTCATCTATTAGTAAGAAATTAGATGATCATATAATTAATTCTGAGTTTAAAGTTAATCGTCTTTATGAAGAATTAAGGGAAGTTGATTATAATCAAGAAATTCGCATTAGAAGACTTGAGAAGAAGATCGCTTAAGGATTTTATTCCTTAAACAAAAACTAACAGAGCTCCTAGAGGGCCTTTTTTGTTTTTAGGGCTTTTTGTGCTATAATCTAAGCGTTATTTTAGATAAAAAATTCCAAATATTTATGAAAAAAGCCAAGAAAAAGCTTTTGTATTTCGGCGTACCCGCGCTGATTGTTGTTGCGCTTGTTATCTTTTTTTCTGCCTCAAAGCCGAAGGCGGAATACACAACCGCTTCTGTTAGCGTCGGCCCTTTGGTGCAAACAGTCAGTGAAACAGGGACGGTTAAGCCGATAAAGGAGATATCGCTTAATTTTTTAAGTGTCGGCCGCATAAGTTCGGTTGATGTTAAGGTTGGCGATAGCGTGGCGGCTAATCAAGTCCTTGCTTCTTTGGATGATAGCTCTTTGGTTTTGCGCCGTATCGAAGCCGAAGCCAGCTTAAATATTGCCGAAGCCAGTCTTTCCAAAATTAAAGCCGGTGCCAGCACTGAAACAATAGCCGTTTCTAAACGCTCCTTGGATCAGGCTTTATCGGCAAAAAAATCCGCCGAGGCTGATTTGGAAAAAACACAAAAAACTATTTTAGAAAATATCAGGCAGGCCGAAAAAACTTATTCCGATTTGATTTCAACTGCAGCCGACACTCCGACTTCTTATGAGCAGGCTGTTTTAAGTGCTAAAACCGCTTTGGATAACGCTAAAAAAACTTACCAGAAGGGGATAGATAATGCCCGCAGTTCTTTGCTTTTAACAATATCAGATAAGATTTTAACTGTTAAAGTTGCCATGGATAATGTTTATAAGATTTTAGATGACGATGATGCTAAGAATGTTCTAGGTGTTATGGATAGCTCTCTGAAGAGTAAAGTGGAAAATGGACGCCTGCAGATAATGGAAGATTTGCCGGGTCTTGAATCTTTAGTTGCTAAAGCTAAAAGCACTTTACATGAAGGCGATATTTTAGCCGCTTCCGCCGCCTTGGATAAAGTTTTAGATAAATCCTCGGTTGTTCTCGATAATTCTTATTCAATGCTTGAAAAAAGTATTACCAGTTCCGATTTTTCCCAGAGCGAACTTGATGCTTATAAAACGTTGATAATTTCTCAAAACACGCAAATAAGCGCCGCCTCCTCAGCCCTGGAAAGCGCTACTCAAGCTTATAAAAATTCAATGGTTTCTTACGACACCGGTGTTTCGGCGGCAGAAAGTTCTTTGTCTCAGGCCGAGGTCTCGCTGGATAATGCCATAATAAATGCCAGAAATAATTTGAATAATATTAAGTTATCATCGGAGAGCCAGAATTTGGCCGCTAAGTCCAAATTGGAAAGTGCTGCCAAAGCCGCCGATTTAGCCCAAGCGCAATACAATAGCACTGTTGCTCCGGCTCGTTCGCAGGATTTGCAGTTGGCGGAAGCTCAGGTTTCTCAAGCAAAAGCCGCTTTAGAAAATATTGATAAACAGATAAAAGATTCAAAATTAGAAGCGCCTTTAGCCGGCGTGATAACCGAAGTTAATTATGAAGCCGGCGAACAATTTTCCGGCGGAGGCGCTGCGCCGATGATTAAAATGCTCGTTGATAACAGTTTTGATGTTGAAGTTGATATTGCCGAAGCTAATATCAGCAAGGTTAAGGTTGGCAATCAGGTTGATATAACCCTTGATGCCTTTCCGGATGATTTTGTTATTAAGGGTTTTGTCAGCTTTATCGAACCGGCTCAAACCGTTATTTCCGGCGTTGTTTATTACAAAGTGGTCATTGAATTTTCCGATATTGCCGCTTTACAGGAAGAACTTAAAACTCGCGGACTGTCCCTTAAAGCCGGTATGACCGCCAATCCGGTTATAACAACCGCCAGCCGGGAAAACGTTATCAGCGTTCCGTCTCGCGCTATTGTTGAAGAAGACGGAGTTAAAAAAGTTCGTCTTTTGGTCGGTGAGAATATGCAAAGCGTTCCGGTTGAAACTGGCTTAAGAGGCGACAACGGTTTAACGGAAATTATTAGCGGAATTTCTGCCAGTGATACGGTTATCACCTTTGTTAAGGAAAATAAAAAATAACTATGAAAAAGCCCTTGATTGAAATAAAAGAAATGGGTAAGACTTATGTTTCCGGCGAGCTGGAAACAGAGGTTTTACGTAACATAAATTTCAGTATTGAAGAAGGGGAATTTGTTTCCATCATGGGTCCGTCGGGGTCCGGCAAATCAACTTTAATGCATATTCTCGGTTTGCTCGATAGGCCAAGCGTCGGCAATTATTATTTTAAAGGCAAGGATGTCACTAAAATGGATGATGAAGAACTTGCCGGTTTTCGTAATGCGGAAATCGGTTTTGTTTTTCAAGCCTTTAATCTTTTAGCCAGGACAAGCGTCGTTGATAATGTTAAATTGCCGCTTTTATATTCAAAAGATAAGAGCCATATGGAATCACGCGCTAAGAAAGTTTTAACCAGCGTCGGTTTGTCGCATCGTTTTGATTATTTTACCAATCAAATTTCCGGCGGCGAAAAGCAGCGCGTGGCGATTGCCAGAGCTTTGGTTAATAATCCGTCCGTGATTTTTGCCGATGAACCGACCGGTAATCTTGATTCAAAATCCGGCACTCAGGTTATGGAACTTTTGCAAGATTTAAATGAAAATGGCGTTACGATTATTTTAGTAACCCATGAAACCTATACCGCCGAACACGCCAAAAGAATTATTAGAGTTAAAGACGGAAATTTAATCAGTGATGAAGCTGTTTCTAAGCGTCGTTTGGCCAGAGACGGAGAACTTGTGAAATAAAATGTTTGAAGAATTCAAACAATTGATGCATATTGTCGCCCGGGCCTTATTGAGCAATAAGACCCGGAGCTTTTTGACAATGCTTGGCATCATTATCGGTGTTGGGGCGGTGGTTTTAATTATGTCACTTGGCGCCGGAGCGCAATCGCTTATAGTCGGCCAACTCGATTCTTTCGGTTCGGATTTAATCGGTGTTTTACCGGGAGCCTCCGATGAAAAAGGTCCGCCGGCGGTTGTTTTTGGAATTAAGGTGACCAGTTTAAAACACGAGGATGTTTTGGCTTTTAAAGATCCGAAAAATTCGCCGCACGTTAAAAGCGCTTTGTCTTATTACGAAATCCCAACCCCGCTTTATTTCCAAGATATAGTTTATGACACGACAACCGTCGGTGCTTCCGGCGATTTTGTTGATATTGAAAAAACAGAGATGGCTAAGGGGCGATTTTTTTCCGAAGAGGAAATGGATTCTTCCTTGCGCTTGGCTGTTCTCGGTTCGACTGTGGCTAATGAGCTTTTTAATGGCAGTGATCCGATCGGCAAAAAAATTAAAATTAAAAATCAAAGCGTTGAGGTCTTGGGTGTTTTTGAGGAGAAAGGGAAAAGCGGTTTTTCCGATCCCAATGATCGCGTTGTTGTGCCGCTTGGCTTTGCCCAGAAAATTTTAGCCGGCGTTAACTATATTAGTATGGCGCGTGCCAGAGTTGATGATGTTGCCAATATCGATGCGGCCATGGAAGATATTAGAGCGACTTTAAGGGAGCGACACAATATTGACGGTCCAAGCGATGATGATTTTTCTGTACGCAGTTTTCGCGACGCCCTTGAGCTTATTACAACTGTAACCAACGCTATTAAATATTTCTTGGCGGCGATGGCGGCTTTATCGCTTCTTGTCGGCGGTGTCGGCATTATGAACATTATGCTTGTTAGTGTTAAAGAAAGAACCAGAGAAATCGGTTTAAGGAAAGCTTTGGGAGCCAAAAGCCGACAAATTAGACAGCAATTTTTATTGGAATCTGTTTCGTTGACTTTAGTCGGCGGGGTCATTGGATTTTTAATCGGTGTTTTGCTGGCTTTTTTAATTTCTGTTGTTGTTAAGGCCCTCGGTTATGATTGGGATTTTAATATTCCTTTTGGAGCTTTTGTTCTGGCTTTTGGCGTTTCAACTTTAATCGGTGCCGCGTTCGGACTGTATCCGGCGGCTCGAGCCGCCAAACTTGATCCTATTGAAGCCTTGCGTTATGAATAAAATACTCAAAGGTACAATTATAAAGATTTCCATCGCTGCGCAACTCGCCTTTCGTTCGCTGCGTTTGAATTTGGCCAGAACAAGCTTAACCGTTCTTGGGGTTGTTATCGGCGCTGCTTCTATAGTCATTGTTTTTGCCGCAAGCTCTGCCCTCGATTCTCTTATTACCGGTGAAATAGATTCTTATGGCAGCGATATTGTCCAAACCGAGATAAAGGTCCCGAGCGCTAAGGGGAATTCTCAGGTCGGGGAGGTGACAAGTTTAAAATATGAAGATTTGGTTGAAATCAATAAGGTTGCCAATATAAAAGATAGTTATGGCGCTTCAATCGGACAGCAGAGAGTTAGTTATGGCAGCGAAGGGAAGAAAGTGATGATTTTTGGCGTCAGTCCGAGTTATTTTAATATCGATAAAAAAACAGCTATCGGAGAGGGGCGTTATTTCGATGACGGAGAAAACGATTCGCAGGCAACGGTTGTTGTTCTTGGCTACAAATTGCGCGAGACATTATTTGGCGATGGCGAAGCAGTTGGCAAGATGGTTAAAGTTGGCAGTTCAAACTATCGCGTGGTCGGGGTTTTGCAAGAGCAGGGCTCGGCGGCCGGTTTTATGGATTTCGATGATATGGCCTATTTGCCGGTCAACACTTTGCAAAAGAGAATTCTTGGCGTTGATTATTTCATGTATTTTATCCATCAGCTTTATGATGTTGGTCGAGGCGAAGAGACCGCTGAAGAGATAAGATATATTTTGCGCGATCGCCATGAAATAAGCGATCCGAGCCGCGATGACTTCCGCGTCTCAACAATGGCTGAAATTGTTGACACTTTAAATACCGTTACCGGTGCGGTTACCTACTTGCTTTTGGCTATAGTTTTGATTTCACTTTTAGTTGGCGGTGTCGGTATTATGAATATCATGTACGTCACTGTAACAGAGAGAACGCCGGAAATCGGTTTGCGTAAGTCGCTTGGTGCAACAGAAAAAGATATTACTTGGCAGTTTTTAATTGAATCGCTTTTGATAACTTTCTGGGGCTGGTTTTTGGGGGCTATAATTGGTATTTTCGGCGCTTATGGCGTAACCTGGGCAGGGCAGAGTCTTAATTTAAAAGTGTCTTTTGTGTTTCCTTGGCAGGGAATTGTCGTTTCTTTGGTCTTTTCCTTGCTTTGTGGACTGTTGTTTGGTTTTCAGCCAGCCAGACGCGCTTCCAAGCTTGACCCGGTTGAAGCCTTGCGCACAGAATAAGTCATTGTTATAATCATTTTAAATTAAAAATAATTAAATAAATTCCCAATTTAATCGGAAAATTATGAAAGAAAAAACTTATTTGGCTATTTTAAAGTGGGGCTCAATCGCTTCTTTGCTGATTGTCTTCTTTGTTTTTAAAGATTTGCTGTTCCCCTACATCACTTCAAAGCAAATCAGCTTTAACATTTTAACAGAACTCCTGTTTGCTGTTTGGCTGGTTTTTATTATGCGTTTTCCAGCCTATCGTCCGAAAAAAAATCTCGTCACCTATGGTTTAATAGCTTATCTTTTGGCAATTGTCGCTTCTTGTTTGGGCAGTGTCGATATGACTTTAAGTATTTGGGGCGATGCAGAGAGAATGCTTGGCGTCTTTCATGTCATTCATTTTTTCTTGCTTTATTTAATTCTTATCACCGTTTTCCGATCTTGGCCCGATTGGCGCGATTTATTTCTATCTTCTATTGTCGTCGCGACGCTTGTATCTTTAATCGGTATTTTTGGCCCGCAAACATATAGCACTATCGGTAATACTGCCTATGTTTCCGGCTATCTTATTTTTAATATTTTCTTTGCCTTAATCCTTTTTGTTAGAAGCAATGATGCTAAGTGGCGCTGGCTTTATTTTTTGCCGCTTATTGTCATGTTGATTGAGTTTTGGTCTTGCCATACCTCGGGCGCTATTATCGGCCTCTTTACTAGTCTTTTGCTGGCTATTTTTTTGCTCGGACTTTTTCATGATAATAAAAAAATAAGATTTGGCGCTCTCTTTTCCTTTGCTGCTTTAATTATTATCGTGGCCGCTATCTTTTCTCAAAACGATAAAGCTTGGTTTCAAAACAGTTTCTTGAAAAATTTAACTTCTCAAAAAGTTACCTTTCAAACCCGTTTGATTTCTTGGAAGAGCGCCGCTAAAGATTTCCATAATCACCCTTGGCTTGGTACGGGTTTCGGTAATTACGCCATTGTTTTTGATAAGCATTTTGATTCTAAGTTTTATGATTTTACAACTTCGGAAACTTATTTCGATCGCGCTCATAATAACTTAATCGACATTGCTTCAACCGGCGGAATTGTTTCTTTGCTAACCTATTTAAGCATTTTTATTGCCCTGTTCTATTATTTGATAAGTGAAATGAAAAAGAATGGCTGGCGCGCCGGGATGAGCGATAGCCGTCATCGTAAAAATTTTGAATTGATTATTATTGCCGCTCTTGTTGCCGCTTACTTTATCCAAAATTTGGCAATCTTTGATTCTTTTGTGACCTATATCGGTTTAATGATGACTTTAGGCTTTGTTTATTTTATTGTTTTTGAAGAAGGGGAAAAAGAGGGGTCGGAAACAAGAAAACCGCTTATTAAATCGGCCAATGCAGAAATAGCCGCTTTAATTATTTTGTTGATAGTCGCCTATAGTTTCACGTCTAGTTTTAATATTAAGCCAAAGCGCATGCTTAGGGGTACAATCACCGGCTACTCAATGATGTTGTCTGGCCAGGTGGTTGCCGGTTTTGATTCTTTTAAGAACGCTTTAAATGGCGGACCGCTTGAAAGAGATTCCCGCGTTGTTTTGATTAATCTTTTAGGCAACAATCCCCAGCTTTTAGCTTCTATTGATCAAGAAAAAGCTAAAGAGATAGTTGATTACACGATTTCATTGGCGGAAAAAAATGTTTCTTATAATCCCCATGATAGTTTAATGCAGATGCAGCTCGCTCAAGTTCTTGATGTTGCCACTCAATTCTACGTTCCTGTTGATAAGGAGAAAGCAGCGGAATATTCAGCTCGCGCCTTTGATGCCATAGATGCTTCAGTTGCAGCCACTCCCGGGCGCGCTACAGTTTATTTGGCTCGCGCCCAGATGTATTTGATAAGGGGTAATAATGAAAAGGCTCTGGAAGATGTTAACACGGCCATTAATTTGAATCCTAATTATTACGAAGGCAATTGCCGTTTGGCGCAAATCTATTCCTATTTAGAGGATAACGATAATTTTGATCGTAGTCTTGATCGTTGTGTTGATACCGGCGGTGATAAATATTTGTCCCAGCAGCAGTTTATGGCTGATGGTATAAATTATCTTATTGAAAAAGGAGATTTAACCAGAGCGATTAAGCTTGGCAAACGCTTAGTCGACCTTAATCCGGGCGACGCTGAAATGCTTATAAATTTGGCTAAGATCCAATATGCGGCCGGTAATAATAAAGAAGCGTTCGAAAATGCTGCCAAAGCGGCCAGTATTAATCCAATCGCTAAAGCGACTTGGGAAGATTTTTTGAAAGCTTTTTCTGAACTGGAATAACAGAAGATTCAATTTTTTTCTTAGATTCCTGTTATAAAAAATTAAAGTTTAATCAATGCCCCCTCAGTTATACTGAGGGGGCTTTTATTATTAATAAAAATAAATATGAAAAAGTTACCTTTTTTAAAGAAGATGCCAAGTTTAAAAAATTTTTGCCGTTATTTTATTTTCTGGAAACAAGGAAAAATTATTTGGAAAAAGTTTTTTCTAAGCATGTTTGTCGTTTTACTTGTCTTTCTCTTCGCCTATTACAGTTTTTCTTTTGCGGCTATTTCTGAGGAAGAGATTTGTTTAGAAAATTTGCGCCGTTCTTTTCTGGAAGAAAAAATTTGCCATGAAAATTGTGCTTCAAAAAGAGCGGAGGATAGGAAATGCCTAAATTTGGCTCTTAATAATAAATCTAAAATAGAAAAGGAAATGGAGAATTACATTTATAATGAAAATGTGCAAGTGGATTTTAGAGTTTTTTTAATCGGAATTTTTCGTAATGTTTATGGTAGCGATAATCCGCCCGCCTCTTTGTCGTCTTATTTGTTCGGCCAGTCTGCCAATCAATCTGTTCGAGCGGCAATTTTACGTTTTTTTAATTTTAGTAATTTAGGCGCTGATAAAAATAATCCCTTGAGTTATTATTTTTCTATTTTACAAAATGAAGGTTCACCTGAATTACGCTTGGAAGCGGCAGTTAAAATCGCTTCTTATCAGGGAGGGGAAGAATATTTTTCCGTCAGCCAATTGTCAATTATTGAGGCAATTATTATGGATAAAAAAACCGATAAATATTTGCGGCAAAGCTTGGTCCTCCTTTTATCCGATTACCTGCCTGTTTTAAAAGAAGAAACCGAAATTTTATTGCAGAAGATATATAACGGCTCTTTTCCGCAAGATAATATTAGCCGAGCTTTTGCCGCCGATCTATTGGAGAAACCGCTGCCGGAAATAAGCCAAGAAGAATGGGATAGTTATTATAAAAGATAAGTTGTTTGTTATTTTTTAAAATTATAAATATTTAAAATATGCCATATTTAAAATTTGTTTTTGTTTTGTTAATGATTTTTATTCCTTTTTCCGCTTCTTTTGCCATGCCGCCCGGCACCTTGCTTTATCGCACGACTGATAACGGCAAGATGTTCGGTTATTCCGGACATCCTTTAATTGATTTTTGGAATGGCATTGCAACCGGTATAAATCCCGGTCATGTCGGTATTTATGTCGGGGAGGAAAATGGCCGGAGTTATATCGTTGAAGCTTTGGCCGGCGGAGTGGTAAAAACTCCTTTGGAAAATTTTGTGAATGAAGCGGCGGGAGAAAAATTAATTGGCGCCAAGATACCAAAAAATCTCACACCCTTGCAGCAATTAAAAGTTGTTGATTTGGCTAAACGCTTGGCGGACTCTGATTTGGAATATGATTTTGATTTCAAAAAACAAAAAGGTCCGGGCTCCGGAGAATGGACCTGTGTCGGCTTGTCGGAAAAAATTTATGAAAGCGCGAATACGCCCAACCCTCTCGATATTTCTTATCTTGAATATGATGCTGGCAAATATGCCGTCAATATAACGCCTGACGGTTTTGATGATTATAGTTTTTATAATAAAGAAGGGGATTGTTTTTCTAAAGAAAAAGAATTTTCCTTAATTGCCAGAAGGACTGATACGATTTTGCCTTTGCCGGAAGAAAAAGGCTTTAACGCGGGTTTGATTTATAAAGGTGAGAGATATATTTTTTTCCCATATACTCAATTTTTGCAAAAGACTTTAGATGATGTGGTGGTTGATAAAAAAGTTAGTTCCAGCTTTAAATCTTCGGATATAAGAGGGAAGACAAATATCGCCAAAGTCTTATTGCGTTGGAGTTTGATTAATAACCCCGTTTCGGCTGTTAAGGTTGCTTTATTTGAAGCGCAAGAGAAAATAAGCGCTTTATTTTCCGGATCAAAAGACGAGATTTTATTAGCCGCCGGAGAATCTGCCGCTTCTAATGATTCAATGGCAGTTGAGAATGCTTCAAGCCAATCGCCTGTCTCTTCTAAGATACTTGGTGCTAAAATAACTTTAAATACCAACCCTGAATCAAGTTCTATTTCCGCTTCGGCGCAAACAAATGATTCAAAAAATAAAAAATCAAATATTTCTGAAGTAGAAGATGAATTTTTGGAGGAATCCGGTAAGACAAATAATCCAAAGCAGCTATCCACTCAAGAACAGGAAATATCTTTGTCTTCAGCGCCTTTAGCGGCTGTTTCTGAACAAGCGGCGCTACAAGCCCTTTTTATCAGTAAATTATACAGTACCGATAAGAATGATTTTATTGAGCTTTATAATCCCAATTCTGTGCCTATTGATCTGGCAGAACATAATTATCGTTTAGAAAAAACTAAGACAGCTAAAGACCCAAGTTTAATAATGCGTATCGGCAATAGCGCTGACGGGATTTATCCGGGTGGAACAATAATTTCTGCTCATGGTTATTATTTAATTGTCAGAGATGATGCCGCATCTTATTACAAAAATTTGGCAAGCGCTGTCGCGACTCGTTCCGAGTTTGATTTTTCCGGTAACGGACAAAGCATTTATCTTGGCGTTGGCGCGATAAGCTCCTATGAAGATGAGGATATTGTTGATGCTATCGGTTGCGGGCCGGCCGCTATATATTTTCGCGGCACCAGGCCGGCGCTAAAAATCGATGATTATCATTTCTTAAACCGTATAGCTTATACTAATAACAATGACGTTGATTTTAATTTGCTTTTATCTTCCGAGCCGGCCGCTATTGAAGCTTGGCGCCTGGAAAAATTAAAAGAACTGTCAGCGGTTGTTGAAGATAATAATACTCCAAACGTTTCAAATTCCAATAACACAAACTCTCCTATAACAGCCACCACGAGCCAGTCGACAACAACGACAGCGAGCGCAACAACAAGCACGACAACGAATGCAAACACCGCAGATTCTTTAGCGACAACAACCCCTATTATAAGCGAGGAGGCTTGGCAGGAAGCTTATAAGCAAATTTTAATTGAGAAAGTTTCTTCTGATGCCTATAACGATTTTATCGCTTTGCACAATTATAGCATGCTTGATGTTGATTTAGCTTTAGCCGGTTTTCGTTTAGAAAAAACCAAAAGCTCGATTGATCCGGGGATATTGATGCGCGTCGGTAATACTGAAGACGGGTCTTATCCCGGCGGTACTTTGTTAAAAGCGGGCGAGTCATATCTTATTGTGCGCGATGATGCTGATGCTTATTTTTTAAATCAAGCTGATGCCATTGCTTCCCGAAAAGATTTTAATCTTTTTTCTTCCGGCTATTCAATTTATTTAGGCCTCTCTGCTATTAGCGGTCCTGACGACGAAGATATTATTGATTTGCTTGGTTATGGTTCCGATTCTTTATTTTATGACGGACTGTCTCCGGCCCCAAAAATTGAAGAAGGGAATTACTTGAAGAGAATAGGTCGAACAAATAATAATAATGCCGATTTTGTTAATTTTTTAGATGAAAATTTATCGTCTTCAAATACGCCGCCTATTAATGGTGACTTTGGCCTTTTTACACCCATAGTGCCGCAGGAGTCGGAGGGTATAATGGATCTCTGGCATTTTGATGATTGTCATGGTGATTACGGCGGCGTGCCAGCAATTGGCAAATGGGATTGTGGTCGAAAAATTGGCTTGAATTTCGGATCAGCATCTTTTGATTTAGCTCAAGATGTCAGTTTAGAAAATTTTTCCGTGGCTTTTTATTTTAATCCAAGCGATGAAAAACAATTTGCCGGTTTTGTTTTAAATGGACCAAATAATAATTCCGTCAGTCTTCGCTATGAAAAAGGAGTAATAATCGTTTCCGGTTTACCGGGAGGGAACTTCTTTTATCCTGATAATGAATTTACTCCTGCTTGGCATCAAATGATCGTGACAATTAATCAGTCGGAAGACTATTATGCGATTTACGTTGATGGAAAAGAAATAATTAAAGTTTTCTTTTTAGCTCGTTTGCCAAAAATGTCTTCTCTTGATATTTCCGATGGCGGTAACGCCATGATTATTGACGAAGTCGCTGTTTGGCCACGCGCCTTAGAGCCGGATGAAGTTGTTGATATTTTTAAAGCCGATAAACCATTTGCTCCTTGTGTTTTTTCTATGCCGCCTCAAAAGGGCGCTGAATTGAAATATAGCTGGAGTTTTGAAGAAGATATGGGAACAAGCGCCGCTGATTCAGTTGTTGGAGAAGCCATCGCCATTCCAGAAAATTTTTGGACGGCACGCGCCCATAATAATTATGCTGTTAATCTTTATTATCCCGGATTTTATACCAAACTCGGTTCTTCCAATTCTTTTATTGATTTTTCAATGACTTTTTGGTGGAAAGACACCGCTTATCCTTATCAGGGAAGAAGTTTGATGTATCTTTATGATGATAGTGGCGACAAACAAACCACCATTTTCGCTTTAAGTCTCGATGTCTATAATCGCTTAGTATTCATGAACGGTTCTTGGCATTTGATTTCGCAGTCATTGACCGATGTTTTGCCTGATGATGGTAAATGGCATCATATTGCTGCTACCTATGATTCATATAGGCAAGTTTTCCGTCTTTTTGTTGATGGTGTTATGAAGCTTGATACTAGAATAGTCCGCTTTAAAGAGGGTTACGAAAAGTTCAATAGCATTAAATTTATCCCCGAATCAGGCTCGGTAGCAATTGATGAATTTCGGCTTTATTCCGGTGCCTTGAGTTCGGCCGAGGTTAAGTCTTTATATGAATCATCAAAAACGGAATAAATATTTGATTTAAATAGCTATTTTTAGCCAAAAAAACCGCCGAATGGCGGTTTTTTGCCTTGATTTTTTAGTCTTTATATTGTACGATTAGGTAGCGCAACGGTAAGCGGGCGATCGCTCCGGTTTCTTATCGGAGAGGAAAGTCCGGACTTCATAAAAAGGATAGTGGGTAATGCCCACCGATTGTTTTTTATCGTTTCGATAAAAAAGATCAGGGAAAGTGCCACAGAGACAATACTAGCTTGAAGCGATTTATCGTTTCAAGCGAAAGGTGAAAAGAAAGTAGATATCTGATGGGAAAATATCCCTTTAAGGTTACTGCTTTCGGCTTTCGGCGACGAAAGATCCGCGGTAAACCCTATCTGAAGCAAGAGCAAACTTATTTTGGGCAACCAAGATAAGGAAAAGTGGCTCGCTTGAGCTTGTCGGCAACGCCAAGCCTTAGATAAATGATCGTTAGAACAGAATCCGGCTTACGGCTGCCTTTGCGCCATCTGCATAAAATTATTTTATATATTTAAAACATCTGGCTAAATCAGTCTATATGAAAAAAATCGAATCATTTTTTTCCGTTCTTCTTATTCCTTTGGATTTTATACTGGTTGTTCTGGCCGGCATCTCTGCTTACCAGATTCGTTTTTCCGATTGGTCGGCAAACATGAGGCCGATTATTTTCAATCTGCCTTTCAAAGAATATTTGCCGTCAGTTTTTTTGATTGCCTTTATTTGGAGTCTGGTTTTTATAATGGTCGGCTTGTATCAAATTAAAAGCGCCCGTCAATTTGCTCAGGAGCTTAGAAAGATATTTTTTGCTTCTTCGACCGGCTTGGCTATTGTTGCGATTATAATTTTTTTCCAACGTGATTTATTTGATTCGCGTTTTATTGTTTTAGCTGGTTATGTTCTGGCAACTATTTATGTTAGCCTTGGGCACGTTATTATCAGACGCTTGCAGAGACGCCTGCTTCGACATGGAGTTGGAGTTCATAAAGTTATTTTAGTCGGCGCTTCCAAAACAACCGATAATCTTTTATCTGAATTTTCCAGCAATAAACGACTTGGTTTTGAAGTTATAAAAAGAGTAAAAGATTTCTCCCTTGAAACATTGCAGGAAGTTGCCGAGTTTATTTCCGATCGAGAAGTTGATGAAATAATCCAAAGCGATCCCAATATGAGCAAGGCGGAAACTTTGCGTCTTTATGATTTTGCTACCGATAATCACATCGTTTATAAATACGTCGCCGATTTGCTTGAGGTAAAAGTTTTGCGGACGGAAGTGGCGGAAATAATGGGCGTGCCGATTGTCGAAGTTAAACGCACCACTCTTGAGGGTTGGGGCAGAATAATGAAGAGGGTTTTTGATGTATTTGTTTCCGGATTTTTAATTATTTTGTTCTCTCCGGTTATTCTTTTGACTATGCTGGCAATTGCGGTTGATTCTAAGGGTCCGATTTTTTTTTCCAGACGCGATGACGGCAAGCCGGTAACTCGCATCGGCGAGGGCGGGAAACCTTTCCGTTATTTTAAATTTCGTTCCATGATACCGAATACCGACAGTATGCGCTATAAAGAGTTAGCGGATAGAAATATGCGCGCTGATGGTCCAATGGTTAAAATTAAAGATGATCCGCGCGTTACTCGTGTTGGTAAAATTATTCGCCGCTGGTCGATTGATGAATTGCCGGAATTATTTTTGGTTTTTATCGGCCGCATGAGTTTGGTTGGTCCTCGTCCGCATCTTCCGGAGGAAGTTGCTAAATATGAAAATTATCATCGCAAAGCTTTAACCGTAAAGCCGGGAATCACTGGTTTAGCGCAGGTTTCCGGACGCAGTGATTTGGCTTTTGAAGAAGAGGTTAAACTTGATGTTTATTATATTGAAAACTGGTCCTTCGTATTGGATCTTTCAATCTTATTCCGCACGCCTTTGGCTGTGTTTAAGCATAGAGAGGTAGAATAAAAAAAATATTATGAAAGTAGCTTTAATTCATGATCATTTAGCGCAAGACGGCGGGGCGGAAAAAGTTTTGAAAGTTTTTTCCGATATGTTTAAAGAAGCGCCGATTTATACTTTGCTGTACGAAAAAGAAAATGTCAGCAAGCATTTCAGCGATAAAAGGATAGAAACTTCCGTTATTCAAAAATTACCGGGTGGCGTTAAACACTATCAATGGTATTTGCCTTTTATGCCGATGGCAGTTGAATTTTTTGATTTGGGAACTTTTGATTTAGTTATTTCTGATACCAGTTCTTTTGCTAAAGGCGTTATAACATCGCCGGAGTCTTTACATATTTGTTATTGCCACACTCCGACCCGTTATCTTTGGAGCGACACCCACCAATATATCTCCGAACTTAAATACAATAAATGGTTCAAAAAAATCATTGCCATGGCGCTTAATAAGCTTCGCCTTTGGGACTTTGCCGCTTCGGCCCGCGTTGATCTTTTTATCGCCAATTCCAAGACCGTTCAAAGAAGAATAAAAAAATATTATCATCGCGATTCCGTGGTTATTTATCCGCCGGTTGAAACTCATCGTTTTGCCATCAAAGATAGAAGCGTTATCCCAAGTGATGACAGATATTTTTTGGCCGGTTGCCGCCTGGCTCCTTATAAGAGAATTGACATTTTGATTGAAGCTTTTAAAAATCTCGGCCCTGATTATCGCTTGAAAATATTTGGTGATGGCGTTGATATGAAACGTTTGAAAAAAATTGCCGATAACGCTTCAAACATAGAATTTTTGGGCCGGGTTGGAGAAGAGCAGAAGGCTGATTTGTATGCCGGTGCGGAAGCATTTTTAAATCCCCAGGAAGAAGATTTCGGCATTACTGTCGTTGAAGCTATGGCGGCCGGACGTCCGGTCATCGCCTATCGCAAAGGCGGTGCGACCGAAACGGTTATCGACGGAGAGACCGGATCATTTTTTGATACTCAGGATGCCGATGCCGTTTATCGCGCCGTTAAAAATTTTAATGTTGATGATTTTAATCCGGAAAAAATTAAAGCCCATGCCGAGAAATTTTCGGTTGCTAATTTTAAAAGACAAATCGAAGATTTTATTGCGGAGCATAAAAAATAGTTTTTATGAAAATAGGAGTTGATATTAGGGTTTTAATGGATGAAAAATATAGCGGAGTTTCGGAATATGCGGCTAATTTATTGGCCGCTATTTTGCGATTGCCTGAATCAAAGGAAGATAAATATAAATTATTTTATAATTCGAGACGCAATATTTCTGCGCGCCTTAACTCTTGGAATTCAAGCAATGCCGAAGTGATCGGAGCCTCTTATTCCAATAAAATTTTTAATTACTTGCTGCAAAAGACTTTTTCTTATCCCAAGCTCGATAAGATAGTCGGCGGTTGCGATGTCTTCTTTTCGCCGCATTTTAATTTTTCTTCTTTTTCAGTCGGGACCGGTGCTCCTAAAAAAATAATTACCGTGCATGATTTGTCGTTTTTGCGCTATCCGGAATTTTTCAGTTGGCGCAAGAATGTTTGGCACGGTCTTCTTGATGTTAAAAAAATATTACGCGAGGCCGATTACATTATTGCCGTTTCAAAAAGCACCAAGGATGATATTGTCGAGCTTGTCGGTATAGACGAGAAAAAGATCGGCGTTATTCATTCCGGTTTGAATCTGCGCAAAAGGGAAGTTAAAGAGTTCGAGGCCGAGAAATTTTTTGCCGGACGAGGACTTGATTTATTGCCGGCTTCTTCCTATATTCTTTATCTTGGTAATATCGAGCCGCGTAAGAATATTGTTAATTTGATTAAGGCCTATGAACTCTTGCGCCTTAAAAAATCAACAGAAGAAAGTGGAGATAAAAAATTTCCCAAATTGGTTTTGGCCGGTCAGAAGGGCTGGAAGCACAAGAAAATTTTTAGGGCCTGGGAAAGTTCTCCTTATAAAAATGATATAATATTCACCGGTTATATTAATGAGGAAGAAAAAGATATTTTATATAGCCGGGCAAAGCTTTTTGCCTATCCTTCTTTTTATGAGGGCTTTGGTTTTCCGCCGCTTGAAGCGATGGCTTATGGCATCCCGTGTCTGACGTCAAATGTCTCCAGTTTACCGGAAGTTGTCGGCGACGCCGCTTTAATGGTTGATCCAAATCGTTCGGAAGAAATCGCTTCCGGTTTGGAATCGCTTTTGTATGATGAAAAGTTGCGCAGCGAATTGATTGGAAGAGGTTATGAAAGAGTAGGTAAATTTTCTTGGGACAATGCGGCGCGAGAATATGTTAAAATATTTAAAATGTTAGGTGATGAAAAAAATAATTCGAAAAAATAAAGGCCGCGTTTTAGTGGCCATGTCGGGAGGAGTCGATTCTTCCGTGGCAGCTTGTTTGCTGAAAGAAGCCGGCTATGATGTAGCCGGAGCTTTTTTGCATTTTTGGAAAGATGAAACAGCCGGTCATAAGCAAGAAAATCGTTGCTGTTCCCTTGAGTCATTGCTTGACGCCAGAGCTGTGGCGGCTAAAATCGGTATTCCGCTTTATACTTTTGATTATTCCGAATCTTTTAAAGAAGCGGTGGTTGATTATTTTCTGAGCGAGTATGCGGCCGGACGAACGCCGAATCCTTGCGTGATGTGCAATAAGAAAATAAAAATTGGCCGTTTATTGGAGCAGGCCCGTTCTCTTGGTTATGATTATTTGGCTACCGGCCATTATTTAAGCATTGCCAAAGAAAAAGGGGAGACGGTGTTATATAAAGCCAAAGACAAGAACAAGGATCAATCTTATTTTCTCTACACTTTCACGCCAGATGAATTAAAGCATCTTTTATTCCCCTTGGGCGGTTATAAGAAACCTCAGGTGAGAAAATTGGCGGCTAAATTCGGTTTATCAATCGCCTCTAAGCCGGAAAGCCAAGATATTTGTTTTTTATCCGGCGATCATAATGAGTTCTTGAAAAAATATTTACGTCTTGTGCCGGGCGATATTATCTTTACCGAAACCGGAGAAAAAATCGGCGAACATCAGGGCTTGCCTCTTTATACGATCGGACAGAGAAGGGGGCTGGTTGGCGGTATCGGACCTTTTTATGTTTCCGCGTTTGATTATGAGAAAAACATCCTTTATGTTGTTAAAGAATGGAATCAGCAAAGCCTATATAGAAAATCATTTGAAGCGGAAAATCTTAACTGGTTGTCAAAGAAGAAGCCAAAAACACCTTTTAAATGCCAGGTAGTCATTCGTTATGGGCATAAAGCGGTCGCTTGCGAAGTTATTCCGGGAAAAAATAATTCTTGCCTGGTAAAGTTCAGCCGTCCGCAACGCGCTGTCACCCCCGGCCAGAGCGCCGTGTTCTATGATAAGGAAAAAGTTTTAGGAGGTGCTATAATTAAATTTTAAACAATTAAGATATCAATAACATGACTCACGAATTACCAAGCGTCTTTAAGCGTATTCAAGACAAGAAAAAAGAAAGCCGTGAACTTAAGGCAAGCTATCGCGATGTATTGGCCAATAACGCCCAATATCAGGAAATAAAGGAAGAATTGGAAGCTTTAAAAATTAAGAAGAAAAAAATTGAAGCGGTTGTTAAGGCGGATTTGAAAGAAGAGTTCGATAAATTGGAAGGCTTGAAGTTGAATATTGCCGGCGACAATCAATTGCTTAGTGATTTGGCGGTTAAGAAATTGGCGGAAGGAGAGGCAATAAAAATTGTTGATGAAAATAAAGTTGAATATGAGCCGGTTTTCACTGTTAGATTTAAAAAGATAAACTAAGTTTAATTTAAATCAAAATAATCAGCCAATCATATGCCTATTGAATACTTGTCGGGAATCAAGCCTGGGCAAAAGATAGAATTGAATCGTTTTAAAGATCCGGTTAATTTTGAATGGTATAGGCCGGAATTAAAAAGGCGCCTCGAATCGATAAGCGAGTCGGTTAATAAAGAATATGGACAGAATTTTCTCGGCACTGATTGTCGAATTATTGCTTCCGGTCCGGAAGCGGAATCTGATGAAGCTTGGGCGGCGGCTCGCGAGGATAAGTGGGCGAAAGATGAAGGCTTGGATGTGGAAACTTGGCGACAAAATAAAGATAAGGCGCTTGGGACAACAGCAGAAATGGCGGTTACCGTTGTCTTGCATGAGATGATCGGCAAGGATTTTATTGTCGCCAGAGCTTGCGATTATGATGATTATCATCATGGCATAGACAGCGTTATCATTGATAAGGAAAACGGGAAAGTTATTTGCGGTTTTGATGAGGTGCTTGATAATATGGGTTATGGTGAGGCTGAGAAGAAAACTAAATTAAAGAAGCTTATTGATAAAGGTGGAGCGGAAATAAAATATGCTGCCACGGTAAAGGACGGAGAACTAAAACGTGACTCTTTTCGCAATGTGCCAAGTTTTTATGTTTCTTTGTCTAAATTGGAACTAAGCCGTTTGATGGAATACATTAGAAATGGAGAAAGCGAAGAGGGCGCTAAAGAAAAGGATAAAATTTTTTCTCGCGTTTTAGACTCTTTAAGAGAACAATCTCTAAGCCTTGATACTGATAGAAGATTAAGAAAAGAGGCGGAAGAGGCAATTCTTGTTTTAGAAAGAGCTTTTAATAGAAAAACCGCATAGATATTAGGGTTTTTTAAATACTATTGACTTTTTATTGTATTTATGTTATAGTGCTTAGCGAGTAGCTAATAGCTATTTTCGCTTTTGCCCGGATGGTGAAATTGGTAGACACACAGTGTTCAGAACGCTGCGGGAGCGATCCCATGGGGGTTCAAGTCCCCCTTCGGGCACCAACAAAAAAGTTCATTAAAAATGGAAGAAGTAACCTTTTATCCGATGCCGGATGCGCCTTATTTTTTTCAAAATTCGAAGCGCTTTCCGGGGAAGAGTTTGGAGGAACTGCTCTTTAATAATTCTTCATCTTTCTTTGGTCTTGCTCGTCAAGCTCATCGCGAGAACGATAGCATGCACGCTCATATCAAGTTTATTCTCACGGCCGGGGATGATCTTGATATAAAGTTTACTTGTCCTTTCTGTCAGAAAGAACAAGCTAAATTCTTTTTGTTGCTCGACAATCATATTGTGAGTAATAAGCTAATCTGTTGCGGTGAGGAATCTTGCCGTAAAGCACTAAAGGCTGGGCATGGTGACGATATGCTCATTGCTTTTAAATTAAAAAATTTAGGCATGAGAATTTTTGCTACAAAAACTTTAAGAAAAAAGGTTGAGCAATTATTTCGTCAGGCTCTTGAACTTAAGCCTAAATCAAGCCCAAAAGAAATATTTTCCGCCATTTCTAAAAAGTATCTCAAATATTTTGAGGATGAAGCGGGAATTATTTCTGATGTTATGCCGAGCAGCAGCCAAGGAGTTTTGAAAGAAGCGATCAAAAAAGAACCGCTTTCTTTTAAAAAACGCATGTCGAAAATGGCTGCTGATTGTAGGCAGCAGTTAAAATTGGAGCTATAATATTGTGCTTTTCTGTTCTTACGCCCCGTTTGTTAGATTTTCTAACGGCGGGGTTTTTTATTAGCCTAAGCCGCTTTGTCCATGTTATAATTAAAGAAAATAAAATATATGAAAAACAAGCACAATCTTATCGCCCTGGCTCTTATTGTTATGTCATCGGCTTTAATAATTTTTATTCTTATTCCCGATTGGCGTGAAAACAAGGATAAAGAACGGCCAATGCCGGATTTTTTACCGGTTGAAGGAGAAAATTTTAGTCCGATTATTCCCGATGTTTCATTTAACGCTGATTTAAAAAGCGGAAGAGAGGAGTTTTTAAAGCAAAATATCGGCGTGATATCTCCCGAGAAGGAGGTTTTGGGAGGAAAATTTTATGTTACTAATTTATCCTGGATAGATGATAATCGCGTTATTGTCGAATATGAAGATGGCCATATCGCTTTAAGCGCCGAGGCAGTTTTTGAAAACAAGTTAGAGCCGTCTTCCTTTACCATTCTAAAGAGCAGCGAAGGAGAGATGCCTACCAGAGTTTTTTCTCCGGAGGCGGGAGCGCTTATTTCGTCCCCCTTAACAGTAAAGGGCGAAGCGCCCGGTTCTTGGTTTTTTGAAGCAACTTTAAGATTGCGCTTGCTTGATGATAAGGGGAATATCATTGCCAATTCTTGGGGGCAGGCTGGCAGTGATTGGATGACAGAAAACTATGTGCCTTATGAGGGTGTTTTAGAGTTTAAAACCGAGGCGGAAACGGGCGAACTTGTTATTTTAAACGATAACCCTTCCGGTTTGCCTGAAAACGAAGTTTTTGTTAAGATTCCCGTCAGATTCAAATAAACTTATGTCAATTTATCTCTATAACACTCTAAGCCGTCAAAAAGAAGAATTTAAGCCGATTGTTAGCGGTGAAGCCGGAATTTATACTTGCGGCCCGACAGTTTATAATTTTGCCCATATCGGTAATTTGCGCACTTATTTGTTCGAGGATTTTTTGGTGCGGGTTTTAAAATATAATGGCTATAAAGTTAAGCGTGTCATGAACATTACCGATGTCGGCCATTTAAGCGGGGACATGGACATGGGAGAGGATAAGATGGAGCTTGGTGCTGCCAGGGAGGGTCGGAGTGCTTGGGAGATTGCCGAATTTTATACCGAGGCTTTTAAGAAAGATTTACGGGCTTTAAATATTTTGGAACCGGATGTTTGGTCTAAAGCAACCGAATCAATCGATGAACAAATTGCGCTTGTTAAAACTTTAGAAGATAAGGGTTTCACCTATCAAATATCAGATGGCATATACTTTGATACCGCTAAGTTTCCGGAATACAATAAACTGAGCCACCTCGATCTTGATGAATTAAAAGAAGGAGCGAGAGTCGAGAAAAATAATGAAAAGAAAAATCCGACCGACTTTGCTTTATGGAAATTTTCCCCGACTGGCGCCAAGAGGCAGATGGAATGGGAATCTCCTTGGGGCAAGGGTTTTCCTGGATGGCATATCGAATGTTCGGCAATGAGTTTAAAAGAACTAGGCACCCAGCTGGATATTCATTGCGGCGGCATCGATCACATCAATGTTCATCACACTAATGAAATCGCTCAGAGCGAAGCGGCCAGCGGCCACAAATTTTTTAATTATTGGCTGCATGGCGCTTTCCTAAATATTGCCGGCGGCAAGAAAATGGCTAAAAGCGACGGGGATTTTTTAACCGTACAGAACGCTTTGTTGGACAGAAATATTAACCCTTTAGCCTATCGTTTCGCCGCCTTGCAGGTTGGTTATCATAAGCCGATGGAATATAGCCAGGATGGTTTAAAGCAAGCTGAAGAGGCTTTAAATGCTTTGTACAAGCAGGTTAAATCATTGGCACAGGGAATTGACGCTAATGAAATTGCTCAAGCCGAAATTTCTGAAAAACATAAATTAGAATTTTTGGCCGCAATAAATGATGATTTGAATATGCCGCAAGCTTTGGCTATCCTATTTGCTGTTTTGAAATCAGAGCTTGGCGCAGCAGAAAAATTACATACTATCTTTGATTTTGACACTGTATTGGGACTGAATTTAGAAAATACCTTAAGTGGGAATGAAATTGAGATTCCCGAAGCAGTAAAACAGCTGGCAGAAAGAAGATTGTCTGCCAGAGCAGAAAAGAATTGGGCTTTGTCCGATTCTTTAAGGAATGAAGCGGATGAGCTCGGCTATATAATCGAGGATGTTAAAGATAACGGGATTCCATATCGTATTAAGAAAAAATGAAAAAAAATTTTTGGGAGAAATTAAAAACAAAGAAAAAACCGATCTTGGCTTTAGCGCCGATGGCCGGTTTTTCTGATGCACCCTTTAGGCAGATTTGCAAAAAAAACGGTGCCGATGTTTTGTATAGCGAGATGGCTTCTGTGGCAGCGATTTATTACGCTGAAAGGAGTAAGAAGCCCGGACCTAATTATGAGGCCATAAAAACAATGGAGCTTTTAAAATTCGATCGCAAGAAAGAGCGTCCTTATGTCGTTCAATTGTTCGGTTCCGATCCGAAACATTTTGCCGTTGCCGCTCAGGTTATTACTCGCGACATTAAACCAGATGGACTCGATATAAATTTTGGTTGTCCTGTTCCTAAAATTTGCAAACAAGGAGCGGGTTCCGGTTTAATGAAAGATTTGGATCGTTCTCGGGCCGTTATCGAGGCGGTTTTACAAAACACTGATTTGCCGGTTTCGGTGAAGATAAGGCTGCATTCCGGGGATGTTAATTTTAAAGATTTTTTAAAGAATATTGCCGATTTACCGGTTGCGGCTTTGATGGTTCATGGCAGGACTTTAAAGCAGGGTTTTGCCGGTGAAGCAGATTTTAAAGCGATAAAAGAAGCGCGTCGATATTTTAAAGGAGTTTTATTGGCCAACGGCGGTATTAATAGCTTGGAAATAGCGCAAAAAGCCTTAGAAACAAGCGGCGCCGACGGACTTGGCTTGGCGCGCGGCGTTTTGGGTCGACCTTGGCTGTTTAAAGAAATAAAAAAAGGAAAGGAAATTAAAAAAAGCGAGAAGCAGATTTATAAGATGATTTATGATCACGCCGTTTTATGGACTAAATTAAAAAGCAAACAGGCTTTTCCCGAGTTAAGAAAAAATTTAGTTTGGTATTTAGGCGGTCTGCACGGTGCTTCCAAAAAAAGAGAAGCTCTTGTTAAGGCGGAAAATTTGCGCGATGTAAAAAAAGCTTTAATATGATCTTATATATTGACACAACAAGAAATGAAGAAATGATTTTGGCGCTTTTTAAAAAAGAAAAAAGCGGCCATGCTTTGCTTAAAGAAAAAAAGATTGCCGCTCTGCGTCGCCAAGCGGAAAAGTTGCTGCCAAGTATCGAAAAGATTTTGAGCGACTTATCTCTGTCTTTATCGGACTTAAAAATGATTGTAGTTAATAATTATGGCGGCAGTTTCACTTCTTTGCGCATCGGCGTGGTAACGGCTAATGCCTTGGCTTACGCTTTAAAGATAGAAATTAGAAGCGGGCATTTGGAAAATAAAAAACTTTTCCTTGATGAAAAAAGTTCTAAGAAATTTTCCGCTTACTCAATAGTTGAAGCGCTTTATAGCTCCGAGCCGAATATTGGTGTGAGTAAAAAATAAAACAAAAAAATTAAATAGGCTAATATTAAAAGAACACTTGTTGAAAAGTGTTTTTTTATTTGGTTTTTTAGGCTTATATTAGAATAATTATAAATAGTTGAAAAATGTTGACCATAGGTGGCTCGTGGTGTATAATTAAACACGTAAGGTGATTTGTGGGGAATTAAGGTGAATATATGTTCATCGGTGAATACAATCATAACTTAGATGATAAAGGGCGCTTGGCCATTCCGGCGAAGTTCCGTGCCATCTTAAAAAAAGGAGCAGTCGTTACCAAGGGTTTGGACGGTTGTTTGTTTTTGTATTCAAAAGAGCAGTTTGCTAAAATCGCCGCTAATCTCGCCGCTTTGCCGATAAGTCAATCCAAAGCTCGCGCTTTTGCCCGCCATATGCTGGCCGGAGCCATGGATCTTGAATTTGATAACCAGGGACGCATTACTCTGCCGGAGTATTTGCGTCTTTTTTCTTTATTAAAGAAAAGCGTTATTATTGCCGGCTTATATGATCACTTAGAAATTTGGGACGAAGCAGCTTGGAAGAAATATAAAACCCAGTCAGAGAAAAATAGCAACGCCATTGCCGAAGAGCTTGGTAATTTAGGAATTTAAAAACATGGCTTACGAACATATTCCGGTCATGCTTAAGGAGGTGATTGAGCATTTAGCTCCTAAGAAGGGAGAAAATTTCATTGATTGCACCTTAGGAGGAGCCGGATACACAAGCTTGATAGCGGAAAAGGTCGGGCCGGAAGGAAGTGTCGTGGCGATTGATTTGGATGAAATGGCCCTGGAAAATGCTAAAGAAATATTGGCAGTTAAAAATTTGCACAATGTTCATTTGGTGAGAAGTAATTTTAGAAATTTAGATGAAGCGGCAAAAGCTTTTTTTCCCGAAGGGATGAAATTCGACGGCATTGTCTTCGATCTCGGCTTATCGTCGGCGCAGCTCGATGATGAATCCAGAGGATTTTCCTTTAAGGGCGATCGTCCGCTCGATATGTCATTCGGGCCTGATAACGAAGGTTCAACCGAGGCTATATTGCGGAAATATTCTTTGCCGGAGTTAACCAGAGTGTTTAGAGAATATGGAGAGGACAAAAATGCTTATCGAATCGCCAAGGCTATAGTTGAGTCCAGAAAAAAGAAGCCCATTAAGACAACTGCCGATTTGATTGCTGTTATAGAATCCGTTGTTCCTTTCAGAGCATCTTCAAGAATCCATCCGGCCACCAGAATTTTCCAAGCTTTGCGAATGGAAACAAATGAGGAGTTGTCGGCTATTGACGAGGCTCTCCGAAAAGCCGAAAAAATTCTTAAAAAAGGCGGCAGATTGGTGGTTGTATCATTTCATAGCGGAGAAGACAGGATTGTAAAGAATTTTTTAAGAGATAGGAAACTGGATAGTTTCAAGATAATTACCAAGAAACCGATAGCGGTTAGCGAAGAAGAGGCTGATATAAATTATCGAGCCAGAAGCGCGAAGTTAAGAGCCGCGATAAAAATCTAGATAATTTTCAAATTAATATAAGAAAAATTACTAACACTATGGTCAAAGACAATTTTAGCCAGAATAGAAAAAACGAGGCTAAGGCCGCCAAACGTTTGAATTTAAAACGTTTGAATCTGGCGCTTTTTGTTGTTGCCGCCGTTTTGGGAGGATTTTATCTTGTTAATATCAATGAATTGACGGTTCAGGGGTTTGTTTTGCAGGAGCTGAAAGCTAAGGCTAATAATTTGGCCAGCGAGAGGACGGAAATAGAAGAGAAGATAAATTCTGCCCAATCCTTTTATGCCTTAAGCTCCAAAGTTAGCGAGCTTAATATGATAGAAGCTTCCGATATTGAATATATCAAAGCTCAAGACCATTCTATAGCCAAGAAATAGGACTTTAATACTTTATGTGGAAAGGCAGCAGCAGAAAAGAGAGGCCGGAAAATTTTAAAATCAGTCTCGGTCGCTGGCGTTTGATCGTCGCGATCGTTTTTTTATTAAGCTTTGCTTTGGTTGCCAAGCTTTTTGCCTTACAAGTTAAAGAGTCCGAAATATATAAGGCGAAAGCGGCTAATCAACATGAAATTTCTTCAAAATTAGTTCCCGATCGAGGCAAGATATATTTTACTGAAAGGGTTAATGGCCAGGAGAAGCTCTATCCGGCTGCTTCAAGCAAGGATATGGCTACTGTTTATGCCGTACCGAAAGATGTTGAAAATCCAAGGGAAATGGCGGAAAAATTTTTTGCTTTTTTTGATGAACCGGGTTTAAAAGCCGATTTGGCCGCGAGTTCCAGTACGACTGAAATTGTTATCGCCACCTCGACAAAAGAAGAAATAATTGCCGGTTATTTAAAGCGTTTTGATAAGCCGGGCGATGTTTATGAACCGCTCAATAAAAAATTAGATACTGAAAGTTTATTGAAGTTATATTCTTTTTTGTCTTCAACTTCAATTCCCGTGAGCGAATTGGAATTTAGCAATGAAAAGATTTATCAAAAGACGGAAAAAGGCAATAAAATTTTTAATATAAACGGCCTCGGTTTTGATGTGAATAAGTACCGCAATTATCCGGAGAAAGAAATTGCCTCTCATATTCTCGGTTATGTCAGTTATGTCGACCAAGAAGGGCGCGGCCGCTACGGATTGGAGGAATTTTTTGATGAAGAATTATTTGGCAAATATGGTTATTTGAAATCTGAGAAAGGCGGCGGCGGATCATCTATCATTGTCAATGATCGAGAATATATTGCTCCGGAGGCGGGCGCCGATTTGGTTTTAACGGTTGATAGAAATATTGAATATTTTGCTTGCGAAAAATTAAAAGAATCAGTGCGGAAACATGGTGCCACCGGCGGCTCTGTTATTGTTATTGAACCGAAAACGGGAGCGATATTGGCTATGTGCTCCGAGCCTAATTTTAACCCTAATGATTATAAGAGTGTTAAGAATATAAGCTATTTAAATAATCCGGCCATATTAAATCAATATGAGCCAGGTTCTGTTTTTAAGGTTATCACAATGGCAGCTGCCATCGATCAGGGCAAGGTTTCTCCTTCAACAACCTTTAATGACCCCGGTGAAATCATGATAAATGGCTGGCCTAAGCCTATTAGAAATTCCGATTTTTCAACTAAGGGCGCTCATGGCGTAGTTGATATGAATTTTGTTTTGGAGAATTCTTTAAATACCGGCGCTATTTTTGCCATGAGACAAACCGGAGTCGAAAAGTTTGCCAAATATGTTAAAGATTTCGGTTTCGGAGAAATAACCGGTGTCGAACTGGGCTCGGAAGCTTACGGGCATATTGAGAATTTATTAAAGAATCGAGTTAAGGAAATTGATGCCGCCACTGCCTCTTTCGGACAAGGAATTGCCGTCACTCCTTTACAGATGGTAATGTCATATCAAGCAATTGCCAATAAGGGCGTGCTTATGAAGCCGTATGTAGTTAAAAAAATAATTAAAAACGGCAAGGAAGAAATTATTAGTCCAAAAAATCTCAGGCAAGTTGTCAGCGAAAGAACGGCCGACACAATTTTAGGCATGCTGGTCAATATCGTTGAAAAAGGACATTCGAAAAAAGCTTATATCGAAGGCTATTATATTGGCGGTAAAACGGGTACAGCCCAAATTGCCGCTGCCGGCGGTTATAAAGCAGGAGAGTATATACACACATTTATCGGTGTCGCTCCGATTGAAAATCCATCTTTTGTAATGCTCACAAAAATTGACAGTCCTAAGGATGTTGAATATGCCGAAGGATCGGCCGTGCCTCTTTGGCGCGATATTGCCGATTTTATTTTGAAATATTATCAAGTACCGAAAACCAGAAAATAATCTATGAAATATTTATTGATGCTAAAACTGAAAATCTTGTCGAAGTTGATTGTTAAAAAATATTCTCCGATTGTTATCGGTATTACCGGTTCGATTGGAAAGACAAGTGCTAAAGAAGCGGTTGCCCTGGTCCTGGCTGCAAAATTTCGAGTGAGAACGCCTTATAAGAACTATAATAATGAAATTGGCGTTCCTTTAACTATTATAGGTGCTAAATCTCCGGGAAAAAATTTGTTGGGTTGGCTAAGGGTTTTTGGCCGGGCTTGGCAATTGCTTTTTGTCCATGATGAAAATTATCCGGAAGTTTTGATTTTGGAAATGGGTATTGATAGGCCGGGTGATATGTCTTATTTAATGTCAATCGTCAAACCTAATATCGGAATTATAACTGCGGTTAGTTATGCTCACTTGGAATATTTTGGTTCAGTTCATAATATCAGAAAAGAAAAACAAGTTTTGGCTGAAAATATTTTACCGGGCGGAGCTGCTATATTGAATTTTGATAGTCGTTTAGTTCGAGATATGGTGCCGGAGTTGCGGAGCAAAATTATTAGTTATGGCATGGAGGGGGCTCTGGATTTAAAGGCGCAGGATATAAATTACAATCTTGATAAGGGTGAATATGAGTTGACAGGCATTAATTTTAAATTAAATTATCGCGGTTCGATTGTTCCGGTAATGATTAAAAATGCCATTTCTCCGAGTGCTATCTATGCCTCTTTGGCTGCCGCAGCTGCCGGTATTTATCTAAATTTGAATTTGGTTGAGATCGCTCAGCGTTTATCGGATTTTAGTTTGCCGCCCGGCAGAATGAATGTTTTGGCCGGCATTAACCATTCTTTTATTATTGACGATACCTATAATTCGTCGCCGGAATCATGCCTCTCAGCTCTTAGTGTTTTAGAACGTATTAAAGTTGCGGATAGTTCCAAAAAATATGCCGTTTTAGGCGATATGTTGGAAATAGGTGATTATAGCGAAGAAGGGCATAAGGAGGTCGGTGCGAAAGTTGTTTCGGCCGGAGTCGATTATCTTATTGTAGTTGGTGAAAAAGCCAAGGGGATTGCCGAAGCCGCCCTGGTAAATGGTTTTAAAGAAAGTAATATCTCTTATTTCATTGAATCATTGGAGGCGGGTGATTTTTTGGCTAAAAAACTGGTTCCCGGCGATGTCGTGCTCGCCAAAGGTTCGCAAGGTTTAAGAATTGAAAAGGCGGTTAAGCAAATAATTGCGGAAAAAGACAAAGCTGAAGAATTGCTGGTTAGGCAGAGCGACGAGTGGGAAGCTTGATTATCGCAGTAAAAGACTATACACTATGGCCATATGCCGATATTAATATTAGGCGGCCGAGGAAATCTCGGTTCGCAGCTTACCAAAGTATTTTCTGAAGATTATGACACTATCTCTTGGGATCGTGAGGATTTGGATGTCTTGGACTTTAAATCTTTAGAAGAAAAAATTTCAACCATTAAGCCGGAATTAATTATTAATACGGTCGCTTATAATGCCGTTGATAAATGTGAGAGCAAAGAAGGTTTGCCGGAGGCCAGAAAATTAAACATCGATTTGCCGGCCAAATTAGCCGATATTTGTTTGAAGCAACGCATCACTTTAGTTCATTATTCCACGGATTATGTTTTTAGCGGCTTGAAAGAGAAGCCATTTTTCTTGGAACATGAAATTCCCAACCCGATTAACAAGTACGGTGAAACAAAATTTTTTGGAGAGGTTGAAATTGGTAAAAGAGTTGAGTATGGCTTAAATGCTTATATAATAAGAACTTCCAAGCTTTTTGGTCCGCCCGGTAAAAGTGCTGCCGCCAAGAAAAGCTTTTTTGATATTATGCTGGAGGCGGCTCAAAGCAATGGCGGAAAAGAATTGACCATAGTCAATGAAGAACAAAGCTGTTTCACTTACACGCCGGACTTAGCCAAGGCGACAAAACGTCTTTGGGAATTAAAAGTTCCTTTCGGAGTTTTCCACCTGGTAAACGAAGATGCTTGCACCTGGCATGACGCTGCCATGGAATTGTTTCGCTTGTCAGGTTTGAAGCCATTGATAAGAGCCGTTAGAAGCGAAGATTTGTTTCGTGCGGCCAGACGACCGAAATATTCAATTTTAAAAAATACTAAAGTTAAAAAACTACGCTCTTATAAACAGGCTTTAGCCGAATATCTTGGCGTAAGAATATAAATAAAAAATATATGCGAGGCATCATACTTTCGGGCGGTTCAGGAACAAGGCTTCGTCCGCTAACAAAAATAACCAGTAAACAGTTGTTGCCCATCTACAATAAACCGATGATTTATTATCCCTTAAATACCCTTATAAAAGCCGGTATTAAGGAAATTTTAATTATTGTCGCTCCGGAAAGAGCGGGTGATTATTTAAATCTTTTGGGCAGCGGCAAGGAGTTCGGCGTGAAATTCACATATGAAATACAGGACAAGCCCGAAGGTTTAGCCCAGGCTTTTATCATCGGGCAAAACTTTATCGATCAAGAGGATGTCGCAATGATTTTAGGCGATAATATTTTTGAAGATGATTTTTCTGAAGAAATAAGAAGTTTTAAGGGCGGCGCCAAAATTTTTGCCAAAAAAGTCCCTGATCCGGAGCGTTTTGGCGTTGTTAAATTTGATGCCGATAGAAAGGCGGAAAAAATTATTGAGAAGCCAAAAGAATTTCTTAGTGATTATGCGGTAACCGGCTTGTATGTCTATGATAATCGGGTTGTTTCAATTGCCAAGAATATGAAGCCAAGCGAAAGAGGGGAATTGGAAATTACCGATGTCAATAATTTTTATTTGGAAAAAGGCGAACTCGAAGTGGCAATGGTT
>CAZREL010000006.1:0-33545 GCA_964599385.1 uncultured Gammaproteobacteria bacterium | reverse complement strand
TTCATAATAATATTTAAATATAGCCAAAAAAAGACAAAAAAACTGATACTGATGCGTCTTTTATATTATACAGAATTTAGGAATTTTTCACAACAACTTATAAAAGGCGTAAATACCAAGAAATAATCTGTTCGCCGAAAAATAAGGCGACTAAAGACCCAAAAACCAAAAATGGCCCAAGCGCTATCTTAGACTTTAATTCTTTCTTCTTGCCGCTTAAAAGATATATGGAAATAAGCGAGCCGATTAAGTAAGAAATTAATATAGCCGAAACAAGCTGCGGCCAATTTGCAAAGTACAGGCCCATCATCAAACCGAGCCAGATATCACCTTCCCCAAGGCCTCTTTTTTTAGTGGCATAATATTGGATCAAGAAAAAAGCGGCTCCGATAAAAGCGCTTAAAAACAAAGCGCTTAAATTAAAATCTATCAATAAATTAAGTATGATGATAATAAAAGACGCCGGCCAGATAACAAGCATCGGCACCTCTTGCCAACGAAGATCAAAAATAAAAACCACCGCCAAAGCGAACACAAACACCCAGTCCCGAAGAAGCGGAAAAATAAGAGTACTAAAATCAAAATACCAAGAAAAATCCGCAAACAACCGCAAGAAAACTGAGGTAAAAAGAAGAGCGAAAAGAAATTCAACCAAAGGGTATTGCCAGGAAATCTGTTGGCGGCAGTGCCGACAGCGGCCTCTTAAAAATAAAAAACTAAGAAGCGGAATATTGTCGTGCCAAAAAATTTTCCCCAGACACTTTGGACAATGCGATCTGGTCCATAAACTTTCCTCGGTATGAAGACGCCAAACCAGACAATTTAAAAAACTGCCGATAATAAGGCCAAAAACAAAAATAATCAGAGATATTAAAAACATATATTATTTTGATATAGAATCTAATTCAGGCATATAACCTAAATCTTCTGCCTTGCTCAACCAGAAAGCCGCTTCCTCGGCCTTTCCCTTTTTCTCATAAATATAATGCACCATTAAAGGCCAATTAAAATCTTTTGGCGATAGCTTATGCCCTTGCAATACCATGTTCAAGGCATTATCAAAATTACCGGCACTAAATTCCATATCAGCCGCCTCTTTTAAAATCATATAGTCAATAGGGTTTTCTTGATAAGCTAAACGATAATTTTCTAAAGACAAATCAAGTTTATTCTGTGCTTGATAAATTTTAGCGCGATAATAAAAGACCATAGCCCGATAGGAACGCGCTATACGGATATGGTCGGCATTTATAACAGGGTTATTTATATCAGGCAAGTTAGACCAAAGAACATCAAGAGCCCTGAGAGCGGAATCATAATCAGCCAATTCAAAATAAAAAGCCGCCTCCATGAGATTAAAATCAGGCCAATTAGGAGCTAGTGCTTTAAGCTTATCCAAATCAATAGCCATGGATTTATAATCGCCTAAAACTTTTTCAATCCCCACTCTTTTATATATATCGGTAACTTGTTTAGTCGGGAAACTTAAAGCATATTCCAATCTTTCTTTAATCATTTGGTTAGTCGCTCTCTCTCCTTTATAAGGATAATAACTGCTTAAAATTTTGGCGGCTGTATAATTATAATACCCTCTATAAAAATCGTTATTACATGATTTATCGGAGTATTCAAGGACAATAATCCCCTCTGGCAACCTGGCCTGCATAAAATACAAAGCAGCGCTGTTAAAATAATAATCGGCAAAGAAATAATTAGCCGATCTATAAAGAAAAAAAGCGGCAAAAACCAGAATAAAAGACAATGAAAAATATTTTTTCAAAAAAGAAAGCCTCTTTTTAACCGGAGTAATAATAGATTCGGCATCAAATTCATAAAAATTAAGGCCGACAAGCAGAGCAAATAAAACAAAAAAATAAAACTCCGTACTTGGGACGGAAAAGCTAAACAACAAAGACGCAAGGTAAGAAACGGCGCCGACAAAAATCGCCAAAGACAGGGATGAAGAAAGATTTTTTTTTCGAATCAAGCGCCAAAACAAAAAACAAAAAAAACCATACAGAACAAAATGAGCCAACAGAGAAACGATTCCGCCACTAAGCAAAATGTCCAGAAATAAATTATGAGCTTTATCGGCAACCTGGGAAATATCCTCATGCAGACCCCAATCGGATTGATAATAAAGAAAAAAGGAGCTTTGTAAATTTTCCTGACCGTAACCAAACCATGGCTTTTCGGCAATAAGCGACAAGGCGGAAGAATAAATATTCCAGCGCGCCGCCGAGCTGCCATATTTCAAATCAAACATGGAAGTGATTCTGCCAGGCATCGCCTTTTCCGTTAACAGCAATAAAACCGACATTGAAAGCAGTAATATCAAAGAAAAAACAATTTTTTTTATCCTGCTGAAATTACCAAAGAAAAATTTATAAACAGCGGCTAAAAATAAAGACAGGAATAAAGCTAAAAAAGCACCCCTGCTGGCGGTGGTAAAAATTGCACTCAAAATAAAAATGAAAGACAAAGAAGCGTAAAATTTTAAAATAAATTTTTTCCAAATTAAAAAGAAATAAATTGGCAGGGGCCAAGACAATAAAAGAAAAGATCCTAAAAAATTAGGTTGGCCGAGAGTAGAAAATGATCGGCCCGTTAAGTGCGCCGGATATTGCCAATTAAAAAAATCAATGCCCAGATATTGCAATAAGGCATAAATTGAAACAAAAACCGATGAAAGCAGCACGGTGCCTGCTAAAAAATTTATTTTTGTTTTAAGAGTTTCCTTGTTTGGCAGAACAAATAAATTAAAACTTAAAATTAAAAACCAGAGGAAATACAGCAAATAGCTTAAAAATCCGTTTTGCCTGCCATAAGAACCATAAAAACTTAAATCGGCTTGGCCTGAAAATAAAAGAAGTAAAGCAAGGGTTGCTATAAAAATAGCAGGAATAAGCCAATATTTTTTAAAAAGAAAAACAAATCTATTCCAAGCCAAGGCCGGAAAAAAAATTTCCCTAATTAAAGTTGCTGAGAAAGCTAAAACGATAAAAACTTTTAAAGCGGCTATGCGCCATAAATCAAAAGAACTATATACTGAACCGATCGTAGGCATTAAAAGCGGTATCACAAAAACGCCGCTAAATAAGAGCGACCAAACTAAAATATTCAGAACTTTACGCCAGGAAAAATTATTATTTTTCATTAATTTAATACTATGCATAAGCCAATTATAGCAAATAAAAAAGGGCTCTTGAAGAGCTCTTTTTTAAAAGTTAAAACAAATAAGATTTTTATTTTCTTTTGGAAAAATTATTCCAAATAACAAGAATCGGACTGGCAACAAAGATTGAGCTATAGGTCCCGGCTGTCACGCCGACGATAAGCGCCAAAGCGAAATCTTTTATACTTTCACCGCCAAAAAGCAATACGGCAACAAGCGACAAAATAACAGTAAAAGAGGTGTTAACAGAACGTCCAAAAGTTTGGTTAATGCTATCATTAACAGTTTCTTCAAAGGTGCCTCGGCTCTTAGGCAGATTATCTCTGATACGATCAAAAACAACTATTGTATCATTAATACTATAGCCAAGAATGGTTAAAATAGCTGCGATAAAGGGCGTATTTATTTCTGTGCCATAAAAATGGCCAAAAACAGAAAAGAAACCAAGGGTGACAATCACATCATGCGCCAAAGCAATTAGAGAAGCAACGCCGTATTTCCAGGAAGCAATCGGCAAAGAAATTTTGCGGAAAGAATAGGAAATAAATAATACAATCATTATCAAGGCGATAATTGAAGCATTAAAGGATTTGCTTTTCAGTTCTTTCCCGACAGAAGGGCCGACGGCATCAAATTGTAATTCCTTCATTGAAGCGCCCTCGTGATTAACAATCATCTTTTCCAAACTACTGACAACGGCACGATGAGCTTCTTCGGAATTTTCTTTAAAACGAATAATAACGGAATTTTCCGTCGGCTGAACGCTTAAGTTACTCAAACCGCTCTCTTTAACGCTGTCTTGAATCTCGGAAATTCCCGGATTATAGTTCTCAAAACTAAGCTCTAAAATACTTCCGCCTTTAAAATCGATGCCGAAATTAAGTCCCCAAGCAATCAAGGCGGCGATAGAGGCTGTAACCAGAAGAACGGAAAAAGCAAGGAAGATGTTTCTATGTTGAATTATTTTCATTTTCATATTTTTATTTCTTCTATATTACCACTATTCGTTAGTTTTATTTTTCAAACCAGAACCGATTAAACATCTGTGTTTTTCAAGAAAAGAAGCTGGGAGCAAAGAAACAAAAAGTCTGGTTACAACAATGGCGCTAAACATGGAAACAACAACACCAATAAATAAAGTTGTTCCAAATCCCTGAATTGTGGAAGTTCCAAAAAACATCAAAACAAAACAAGTCAAAATTGTCGAGAAATTACCATCGCGAATCGATGGCCAAGCACGTCTAAAACCTTCGTCAAAAGCCTGGTTAACTGATTTACCGGATTTTAACTCTTCTCTAACGCGGGAGAAAATTAACACATTAGCATCAACGGCCATACCCATAGAAAGAATAAAACCGGCAATTCCAGCTACCGTTAAGGTGATTGGTTTTAAGGCATAAAAGAAAAGCATTATTCCAAAAACCCCAAACAAAAGCGCTAGCTGGCCGTTAAATATCTTTAAATCATTAAATTCGTAAAAAATTAAAGCGATAATGGCGGCAATCGCAAAGAGGGCTAACCAGACAGGCAAAGCCTTAAAAATAGCCAAAACAGCAAGACCATAAACCGCTAAAGATAAAACGGACATTAAACCGGGCAAGCGGTAAACAATGATTAAGAAAATTGAAATCAACAACAAGCCAATTAAACCAGCTTGCAAGCTATTATTAATTGAAGCGGCGCCAAGACTAGCCTCAACTGTTTTTTGAGATACTAAAGAAATCGGCACAGGCAAGGCCCCGGAATTCAAACGCTTAACTAAAGTCTTAGCTTCGTCAATACTGAAATTTCCGGAAATGGAAGCTTTGCCGTCAGTAATTTTCTCATTAACATTTGGTACGCTAATCGGATATCCATCCAAGAAAATAGCAACTGGCTTGCCGACGTTACGGGCAGTAATTTCCCCAAATAACTTAGCGCCTTCATCATTGAATTCTAAAGAAACTTCAGGAGAACCATCGTTAGGATTAAATTGGACAGAAGCGCGCTTTAAATGTTTTCCTGTTAAAGAAGTGCTAATCCACAAATCATCTGAATTTATATCAATATTTGATAAATCAACATTAGCTTGGCCTCCGTCAACTTTAATCTCGGCAACATTTGTTCCAGAAGCGGCGTTGGTGCTGCTTGCAGCCTCTATATCAGCCTGCTGCTGCAAAACAGCGACAGCAGCTTCATTCTGCTCTTTAAATTCCAAAATTGGAGTTTCGCCAATCATTTTAATTGCTTCTTCAACATCCTTTATGCCAGCAAGTTCGGCAATGATGCGATACTCGCCGGAAGCTGTCTTATTCGCCTGGACAACCGGCTCGCTAACACCGAAAGCATTAACGCGTCTTTCAATAATATCACGTACTGATTCAAGCGCATCATCACGATCAATTTCGGAAATACCACTCATATCAGCCTCATAAACCAAATGAGCTCCACCTCGCAAATCAAGACCGAGACTGAAATCAAGTGCTTCAAATTGAGGTAAGACGATAACATCGTTAGTCTTAGAAGCAATATTTTTCGCAAAATCGTTATAAGCATCGCCAGTTGCCGCAACTCCCACGACAATTGCAAAAACAATAACGATAAGAGACATCCACAAGACACGTCCCCTGGCGGAGATTGTCTTAAATTTTTGGTTTAATGACATAATCTAGAATTTATTTTTCAACGTGACTTTATATTATGACACTTAGCAATAAAAATCAAGTAAATTTTTCCACTTAAAATAAAATACGCTCTTTACAAAATCGTGATTTTAGTTTATATTAGCTATATAATAAAAGATAAAAAATAAAAATATGCCTTTAATACCAACGGTTATCGAAAAAGAGGGGCAAGTCGAAAGAGCTTACGACATATACTCACGATTACTTAAAGATAGGATTATATTCTTAGGAGAACCAATAAACGACCACGTCGCCAATATTATCATCGCCCAACTTCTGTTTCTTGACGCTGAAAATAAAGATCAAGATATTAAATTCTATATCAATTCCCCGGGCGGATCAGTTAGCGCCGGAATGGCCATCTACGACACCATGCAATACATAAAAGCGGACGTCTCAACAATTTGCGTTGGCATGGCTGCTTCTATGGCCTCTGTCTTATTATCTGCCGGCGCAAAAGGCAAACGCTTTATTCTGCCAAATAGCGAAGTAATGATTCATCAGGTTTTAGGAGGAGCGGAAGGGCAGGCTTCAGATATTAAAATACACGCCGAACATATCTTAAAAACCAAGGATAAGTTAAACAAAATTCTGGCCCTACACACCGGCAAAAAACCGGAAACAATAGAAAAAGATACCGATAGAGACAATTTTCTAAATGCCGAAGCGGCTAAAGCCTACGGCCTGATCGACAAAATTATCGGCAAATAAAAAATAAAAAAGCGCCCTTCGGGCGCTTTTTTGTATTTAACAATATATTTTAAAAGCTAAAAGACTGGATAATAGCATTATAAATATTTTTATAAGCCAGACGTTCGGCTGAAGCCGGAATATAACTTATAATTATTATATTTTGCCTTTTCTCATCTGTTATATAAACATTCATGCCGTCGGCGCTTTTCATCGCTTCTAAGCCAGGGCGAGAAATTAAATTATCATAAGAAGCTCCTTCATCAGGAAAACTCTGCTCAAACCAAGTCAATATTCCCAAACCATCTTCATTACGAGAAACAGATATTTGAATTAAAGAATCATCGGCGGCCGAAAGAATATTTAAATCACTTCTTGGCTCAGTCATCGACCAAGCTTTGGGATATAAGAAATTAAAACTGTAAACACTGTTTTTATAAGAAGTAATAAAAGAGCTGTTCTTTAAAAGTCCTGATTTACTAGCTGGATCGTAAGCACTAATAAGCTCGGCTAAATCTTTATAGCCGTCTCCATCAGTGTCATCGCTCGTTATCGAAGTTCCAAGCAGATTTTCTTCATCATCAAATAAACCGTCTTTATCCGTGTCTAAAAGAGGAGGTAAATCGGAGGCATTTTTTCCGCCTGATTCTTCCGGCATTTCCGGACTGCTGCTGGCTGATATTTGCTCAACTCCATTGCCATCAGGAGAACCGACAACATCGCTCGGAGAAGCGGGAATTTCCACCGGACTGCTGCTGGCTGATACTTCCGCATCCGTTTTGATATCTTCGGTTTTATTTTCAACCTTATTTTCAAGAGTAATATTTTTATTATTCGAAGCGGTTGGAGCGATAACAAACTTATAAGTCAAAAAAACAATTAAAGAAACGACCAGCAAGCCGCCAATAATGATAAAGATTCCGACAGTTTTAAAATTATTTTTTTGCCCGCCGGAAGACTCAAAACTTACCTTGCCGGGAACGCTTGGATTTATGACTGCCCCGGCGATTTTTTCTTGTGCCGGCATATTATGAGTCACCATTTCTCGGCTTATCCTCTCAAAAATGTCATCCTGAGTTTCCGGATTTTTTTCTTCTTCTTTTTTCTTTGAAGATTTACCAAACATAAAATGTCCGAAATTTTCTTAAATAATAATTAAGATAATAATCACAATCAAAACAAAAGCAGCCAAGCCCAAAACCAGCCATTTTTTAAAATGGCCGGTTTCTGTTTTTGGCATAGTGTGAAGCCCGATAGATAATTTCGGCAAAACCTTGCGGCTAGAAATATTTTTATCTGGCGCCATCTTTTTATCGGTTGCGAAATCCATAATTATTATTGGGCCGTACCTGGCAACTTGCCGTCACCGCGCGGATTATAACCGGCTTTAACTTCACTGCCGTCATCATAACCGTCACCGTCAGTATCCGCAATTAAAGGATCAGTTCCCCAGTTATTTATTTCTTCATAATCATTCAAACCATCGCCGTCAGTATCGGCTTTCATTGGATCGGTTTTTTGAGTTGATTTAACTTCTATAAAATCACTTAAAGAATCGCCATCGGAATCAATTAAAGCCGGATTAGTTCCAAGGGCGACCTCTTCCGCATCGCTTAAACCATCTAAATCAGTGTCAACAATGGTTTCTTTAATCGGCTCTTCGGTGACAGTCTTCTCATCTTCCGTGCTGGTTGCCAAGGTATTGTCCTTACCGGCACTCGGATTAACAAAGCCATCATCTTTTTCGTCAACTACCGCAGGAGTTTGTTCTTCAGGAAGAGAATCAACCGGTAGGTTCGTATTTTCTGGCGCCTTGGGAGCTAAAAATTTACTATAAACCAAATACCCCCCTAAAATTAATATGGCGGCAACAGCGGCAATAATCGCGATTTTTAAAATTTTTCCCTTGTTTCCGCCTGTTGATTCTTCATCATCAGCATAAGCCATCTGGGCGCCACTCATATTGCCTTGCCCCTGATAGCTGCTAGCAGCTGATAAACCAGCCGGTCTGGTTTCAATTTGCGAAGCACTGCTGGCTGATACTGGGGCCTTGTCTGTATCAGCAAAAATATCGTCGACCTTAGATGAGCCTTGATCTTGCGATCCAGTTAAATCATTAAACATATTTTTCTCTTTAAATAAAAACTGCACCGAACATTTGCTATGTTCTTATATTTTAATTATAACTTATCAAAATTTTAAAATCAAAAAGAAACGAGAAGGTCGGATATTATCGGCCATCGGTTAAGCCGGCCGCAACCGGATCTTTAACAATATCAGAATCATTTTTAATAATTTTATATATCAAATTCTCTTCTTCATCATAAAAAGCCTGCGCCTTAGTGTCAGAACCCAAACCATAAGCCTTTTTTTGTTTATCGCTTAAAAATTCGACTTGTTTATCGCCGAAGAAAGAAAAAGTTTCTCTAATTGGAGATTTTAATAGAAAGGCAAGGCCAAGCAAGGCGACAAGCAAAACCGCCAATACAATTAAAGCTATTTTTCTATTTTTGTTATTCATAAATTTTAAAAACTTATCTTAATGCCACGGGCGCTATTGATTGGAAATATAGAGCATCATTTAACGCATTTTCCATCAGCATTCATTGCTCCATCGACTGCAGTACTGCCCGAGGTCGTGCGGCACAAATCACCATAGCATCTCTTAACCGAACGAGAATTCCAGCAGCGATAAATATTTCTTTCAAACCAATTATTGCCAATCCACGGGGAACTGTCTTTGCATCTGTCTCCCCTTCCGGTCTTTCCTAAATATTTGTAACCGTTATTGCAGGCAAGCGGACAGCCCGGGAATTGATCCATCGGTTCTTCGTTAAAATCATAACAAGACGGATTATCAACGCTTTTAGCGCGACAAGTTGTAATATCGGAGCTGCGCGTTATATCACCGGTTCTAAATTCAACAACATCAAGCGTTTCCAAAACGTCCCAGCATTTTTTCTCGCAAGTTTTTCCCGAACCGCATTTGTAACCGGTGCCGCAATCACCATCATTAGAACAAAAATCGGTTTTCAAATAGCAAGCACCGTCGGTCGTATTACAATAATAACCAAGCGAACAATCGGCATCGGAAGAGCATTTTGTCAAAACATTACCGTCTCCGCTGCCATCATCGCAATCGGCTTTGCATTTACTCTTATTTTCTTTTTTAGTCTGGCAGAAACCATCGCCGCAGTAACCGCCGCCATTTAAAGGATAGGCAAAAACGCAATAAGTATTGGTGTTTATTTCGTAGGGAATATCACCACCCATAGTTGCGCATTTATATTGCCTATCCGGGCCGCTTTCTCCGGGATTGTTAGCAATCCCGTCCATTCCGTCGCAGTCTTCATAACCATCATTATACGGACCGCCTCTACCCTCTGAATTCGGCCCTTGTTTTATACCATCGCCGCAGTAAGTATTAACCTTTAAATCAAATTTTTTTTCTGTATAAGCACCGTATTCATTAGTTGATCTTAAAACCATGGAATAATTATAAGCCGCACCTGACGACCCATAAGTTCGACCATAAAGATAAATATCATCGTCGCCCTCTTCTTTGGCGGCAATTTTTAAATCGTTGGGTAAAGACGAAAGAGCAGTATAAGTAAGATTATGATTAAATTGCTTATTTGAACCAAGAAGGCAATTATAATTATTATTGATTCTCGATACTAAAGGACAAGAAAAATTAAAAGCCGGTTTCTCGGAAATTATTTTTATTTCAAAACGTTTTTTCCCCTGCTTGCCATTTTTGTCAGTAGCGGTGATTTCAAAACCTATTTCAACATCCTCCGGGATTTGATAGTTACCAGGAAGAATATCCCCCTTATAGCTGACACGGTATCTATTATCGGAAACAAGAACTGGTTCGCCGTTTGGAACAAGAAATGCCGTACTGACAGACGGACCAGAAACTTTATTAATAGAAATATTGCTATTCTTTAGAGGTTTTGGGAGGTTCTCGCCGGAAACATAGAAAGAATATTCAAAAGGGGTGTCTTTATCCAAAACATGAGTGGCGTTATTGGCCTCAATAAAAATTCCCGGCTCATTAATTTCAACATTCAAATCAAAAAATGAAACACCGCGGCGACCATCATCAACCTTCACTGTTATCGGATAAACCCCGGCCGCACCGGCCTTAACGGCATAAACTTTTTTCTGAAATTTATTACTTGTGTCAACCAAAATCGGAGCAGCGCTCCAGGTTGACCAAGGCCCCCCGGCTGTGATGCTCCATTTCAAATTATCATTATCGGCATCACTCACTTTAATAAACCCGCTAAATTCCTTATCTTTCTGGCCAACCAAAAAAGAGTCAACCAAAATCGGAGCAGTATTGCTGGCATTGCCGACGGCAGAAATCCCTGTTCCGGTTACGCAGGCAGAATCGGAAGAATAACCCGGATTAAAAGAATAGCCGATTGTTTTTGTTTCCAAGACCGCGCAAAGATTGTAATCAATTCCACCATCGGCACTTGAATACAGGAAGGCATAACTGCCTTCAGGTAATTTGACAATATTGCCTTCCGGATTATAGACAAAAGCTTTTGTGTCTTTATTCCAACAAGTTGTTTTATCAAAACCCGGGCAATAGCCAAGGCGGTTTATCGGATCAATGTAAGAAGGCGACATTGCTAAATCAGCCAAAAAGCTTTGTTGCCAACTTGGCCACAGAGAAACGCTTTTGTTGGGCAAATAAGTTCCGGCCGACAACATCGGAAAACGACCATTGTTATCGCGATAATCAGCTAAAGCGTTTCTAATTTCTTCCATCTGCCCCAATCTTTTAATATCGCGGGTAATAACCGCTTTCTTGCTGTTGCAGAAAAAACCGCTCGGACAATCAGCGTCAATTGAACAATTTTTTGTTTCGCTTAAAACGCAAGAGCCGCTTGATAAACCAGATTTGGAGCAAGCCTGCCCCTTAGCGCAATCACTATCATTTTCACAAGACAAGGAAGAAATAGCGCATGAAGCGGCCTCATCATCAACCAGTCCATCATTGAAAGACCAATGAGACACAACCTGGCCGAGAATATCAATTGTTTTTTCCGACGGTTCCTGGCTGTAAGAAATTATATAAATATTGGTATAGATAGTGTTGCCGCTAACATTGGCAGCGTTAACATAAACAGTTCGCCCATCACGAATCGCCTCATATCCATCAACGCTTAAAGCTTGAGGAGAACCGAAAAATCCCTGATTCTCATACCAGCGCGAAATACTGTAATGATTAGGATTGGGAACAATACGAATGGCAATTGTGTCGGCATCATTAGCCGCTTCGACTTGCGGAACGGCAAAGGAATGCAAAGCCATTACTGACAAGGCAATAAGAGCCAAAGCGATCAGCCCGCCTCCCAATTTAAAACTCTTCTTCATATGTAATATTATTATCAAATTCTATTTCAATAGACTTTTCACTTTCATTGCCATAAGAATCAAGAGCAGACAGGGCAAAATAATTCAAACCGGAAGAAAAGGCGCTGTTTGGGAAACTTAAAGAATTAAGAGCGATTCCCGGTTTTTTCTTGGCCGTGTCATAAGATTCGGCATAAGCAGTCGGTCTAATACCGCGATACAAGCGATACAAGACGGTATCATCGGTATTTTCCGTCCAAGATATAACTACGGTACTGGAGGCTACCAACTCGGCTCCTAAAGAAACAGGAATACTCGGAGCAGTTTTATCGGTTGGCATAACTATCTTCTCGTTAGCAGCAGCGCTCTCCGCTTTACTGGCCGAAACAACACTGACTTTAAAAAGGTAATTAACATCATTACTTAGACCGGAAATAATTGTTGAACAAACATTAATTAAGCCTTCTAAACGACAGGCCTCTTGAGCCTTAACTTCTTTAAACAGCATAGCGCTGGCTCCCGATTTTAGATAGTAAACCTTATAAGAATCAGCTTGATCGGCATTAGAGCGCCAATCAACTTGAACTTTCCCGCCTGTTCTTAGATCCGTTAAAGCGGTTATCTCGCCATCGGAAGGCAGATTCTCCCGAAAGAAATATGATTCTTTAAGAACGCTCCAGACACAGAAACCGTCACCGGTCCCGTCGCCATTTCTATCAACTCCGCAACGCTCCTGTCCGGAAGAACAATTAACATTACGATCGGAACTACAAATAAAAGCCCCTTCCTGTCCCCTGACAACAGGGTTGCTAATTATAGCCGGAAGATCGTCCAATGTTCCTTTAGCTCCGGCATCACGACAATAATGGAATTTGTAATTATAACTTGGGCAAGAGGATCCGCCATTACAATTTCCGGAAACATCAACCCAAGGCGACCAAGACCCGTCAACAGCTACAGCCGGCCAAGGATTATCGCATAAGAAGACGTAAATATCGGAAGAGGCTTTGAATCCATCACCTCCCAAATAATAATTACAGCAATTTTCCGGACAAGACTCATTAGAACAAGAACAACTGGTATTGGTATTACACGAGCCAGCAGCAGAAAAACGATTCATGTCTAACAAAGCTTCTAAATTTGTTTCTCCGTCACTAACTCCACTGGCCGCTTCGACCAGATACTGATCGGAAGCAACCTGCGTGCCGCTGGCAATTGATTTATTTATGATATCAAAACTGTAGTCCCAGAAATAACCGGTCACCGGTTGCAAAGCTTGTCCATTAGAACTTAAAGCCTTGATTGTAAAAGCCTTATCTCTATCCGCTTTTGTATCGAAAGTTCTTGATCCCGGAGTATCATCCTCATCGGAATTCAAAGCGTCATCAGAGGTCCTAAATAAATATGAAGCAGGCTCCAAGGAAAGACGGTCGACGGCGCAGATACCGGACATCGGGCTATCGGAAGACAATGTGGTGAATTTAATAATAGCCGCATTCTTATAAGACTTATCATTAAACTTTATGAATTCAGCCTCGGTTGTGCTGGCTCCATCAAAATAACCCTCACCGTTAAAACCAATTCCCTTAAGGCTAATGACACCGGTCTTGCTGTTTAAATCCTCATCGCCTTTTACTATTAAATAATGATTGGCCGAAGGAGATAATAAGGCAGACGGGGCAAAACTTATCGAACTGTCGTTTGCGGTGTTTTCAATATAAATACGGCCAGATACGGCGCAATAGAGTTTGTCCGAGCTCGGAGAATCAGCAAATGATTTTCGGGCTTTTAAGCCAAAGAAAGAAACGATTTTCTGCCAAGAAGAGGCAATGATATTTTTTGCTTTAAAGAATATATTATCATTTACAGCAAACATCTGCTGCATATCGGATAAAGCAACTTGACCACTTGGACAAACTCCTTCGCCGTAGGATTTCTCTTCAACCAAAACAACATTGTTAAGCAAACTGGAAGCATCCATAAGTTGATTAAAACCAACTTTGATAACGGCATTACGGCAAACGCCACTGGCAAGATTAGCGGGAGAACTGGAAGTTATTTCCGGACGAGCTTCACAGCAAGTGTCATTGCCGCAACCAACGCTTTCCGGCGATCCGCATTCGTTATCACTTGAACAACCGCAACATAAACCGCGATTTGCTCCGGTACACGAACCTTTATCGGCTAAACAAATTAAATTATCATTAACACCCTTGCAACTATCCTCGGTTGTCGCTGTTTTCGGCTGGCAACAGCAAGTTCCGCAATCCGTTCCCGATGATCCAAGCGATCCGTCTAAGGCTAAACAAGCAAACCCCGGATAATTACAAACGGAAATATTGCAGGTGGCCGGATTGGAACTTTGGGAAGTGACGGAAGCTCCGGCACAAGACTGCCCGGCGCCGCTTGGAGGCGTCGGACAATATTTACCGCATTCGACCAAACTCTTATATGTTCCGATACTTGATGTTTTGGAAGCAACGCAGGAAGCTGACTCCAAATCACCACCATCCGGAATTTGACAACCATAATAAGCGCAATAGCCCTTATCAACACCCGACGTCAATTGTTCGCCCTGACGGCATTTAGAATTAGCGGCATCAAAGCAGCAGCGCGTATCAGCTTCACAAGAATCTTTACTGACTAAATTAACGCATGGTTCTTCTTGGCAAGCCTCCTGGCACTTTGTCTGACTGGAATAAGTTCCAATTTTAAAGACATTAATATTATCACAAGAATTAGCCTCGGTTGTTGAACAATTATAATATGCGCAATAACCTTTATCCGGTCCTTCTTTTATTGTATTCTCTCCACCGCCGCGGCAAATATCATCACTTGTATCAAGTGTTCCGTTAGCATCTAAGCAGCAAACGTTAGAATGTTCGAGACATGATTCCGAACTTAATTTTGAACAATCAGTACAATATCCGGCCGGAGCAGATGAATTCACTTCACAATATTGCCCGCTATGACCGCTGCAATTACAGGCCGCATCACGGGAAATCACATCGCTGCCGGCTGAAGCACAGCCACCGCAAACACCGAGCCCGCTGCCATCATCCTGGGTGTCGGAACCGCAAGTGCTACCGCATTCGAGCTGATATGTCTGCCCATCTTTTTGATAAGAACAACAGTCTCTGGCGCTTTGGCCGATGGTGCAGCAACAGTCACAGCTTCCGTCTTTAGCGGCAACACATTTATCATCTAAAGAACTCGGGATATCGCGGCAAGTCGAACCGCTGGCACAAAGCTTCGGTGAGGCGCAACGAGAAACGCCGGCAACAGATTCGCAAGACAAACCGCTTGGACATGTATAACAAGTAGAATCAAGTTGAACACATTTATTGTCTTGGCCGCGACTAAATCCGTCAGGACAAGAAGAAGTGATAATAGCCTCCCATTTATTGTCCGCATTACAATATTTCTTAGTTTTCAACTCCTTGCCGTTTAGAGTATAGGTAAAATCTTCACTTAAATCACAGCTCGGTGATGCGCCAAGATTTTTCAAGCATTTATCAGAATTAACATCATAAGAACAATCGCTGCCGGAAATGCCGCAAGCAGAGACTCCGGAACAATCATATTTACAATCGCCAACAAAAACCTCGCCTCCTAAATAAGGAGAGCAGGTTCCGGGAACATTAGGACAAGAGCCGACGCTGCAAGCTCCTAAATATTTAGCCAAACCGGCACAGCTATCCGCCTCTTCCTCATCGCCAGAAAAACTTGTGCTAAATTGCCATTCATACACAGAACTTGGAACATCAACATAACAGGAATCTAAAGAAGCGGCACATTGGCCGACTTTATAGGTGTTAGCCGGGCAACAAACTTGAACACCGCAATCAGCGTTACTTGTACATGAGCCAACGGAAAAATTTAACTCATTACCGTAAACACCGCCTTTTAAAACCTTAACCGGTCCAGTAACGGCTGTCTGCGGTACAAAAGTTTGCAATTTATCGGCACGACCATCTTTAGTTATAGTGCTGGTAGCATTAGCAGAAGAACCATTAAATTTAATAGTACTTTCACTGCCCTCTCTACCGAAATATTCTCCCCATAAAGACACCGGGGTACCGGCCGGACCGCGAATCGGATCAATTTTACAAAGACTGGTTTTTAATTCTAAATTTTTATCAAATCTAAAATAATTTGGGTTTATCTTATCGGTACTTATAACTTCTACTTCCAAATCAACTTTTATAACAAAATCGCCGTCATCCAAACCGGCCGGGACCTTCACTGTTATTTGCTCGTTTTTCCAAACCGAATTCAAGCAAACATCAGGGAAAACGTAATCAGCCTCCACATCGCCAAAAAATACTTTCCTGCTGCCTTTAGCTCCGCCAAAACCGGAACCGTATATTGTTACATATTGTCCGATGTTGCCGCTGCTTGGCGAGAAGGAAGAAATAAAAGGCCCTTCGCCCTCTTCTCTTTCTTTCTTAAAAGCTAAGTAGTTACTATTTTCAAAATTACCGCTTAAAGCTACCTTAACAAAACTACCAGAATCACCGGAATTAATATTAGGAATGGTTGAAGTGCCTGCTAAGCCGGCGGGATTGGTAAAACTGGAAACCAAACCCGGAACATTTTGTTCATAGTTTCCAAAATACGCTTGTCCGGCATATAAATTAACGCCAAAATAGGAAACCTGTTTACTTAATGTTCCGCTAACAGGCGTTAAGGTGCACAAACCTGGGCGAATAATACCATTGGCGCGAAAATCGGGAATCACCGGACCGCGCTCATCGTTAGTGGCGTCAGCCGAAGCATCAGCCGCGATAACTCTTATAGCACCGCTTGAAACGCCATTTGGCACTGCAACAACTATCTGCGTATCACTCCAAAACTCAGTACAAGAAGGATTCAAAACGCTTGGTTTGTCCGCCTCTTTTTCAGTGCCATTGCCTAAAAATATAACTTTACTTGTACCGTCAAGATATGAGCCAAAACTTTTGCCGGAAATTGTTATGAAGTTGCCCGGCGCTCCGTTAGGTGCGCTTAAATTACAAAAATCGGAACAATCAGCGTCAGTCTTGCAACTTTTGTTCTGTTCATTCTGACAGAAACCGCCAATCGGACTAACGGAAGTAATAACCGGAGAACCGGCGCAAAGACAAGTATCCGGGTTACAGCTTAAATATTCTCCGCAACGATTATTATCGGCATCGCAAGTAGCATTCTCAGTATCGGCATCGCAAGAATCTCCAACCTCTCCTTGCGGTTCGCAAACACAACTGTCATTACAAAAATTACCATCGCCGCACATCTGCGCTGTTGCCTGGCAACCGGAAACAATTGAGCTGCCATCGCAACTGGTTTGTCCGCAACCCAAGCCATAACAACCACCGCAGTCCGAACCGATACAAGCACCCCAAGAGCCATTACTATACGACATAACGCCGCCGCAACCGCAAGACTGCGTATCTCCATCAGAGTATCCATATCCGCCGCCGCCATTAACGTTTTCTCCTATTCTATTAATAAGCCAAGTGGCAATTCCCCAAGAAGATAAAATAATCGCCAAGCCGATTACTCCGGCAATCAACATTTTCTTGGCATCGGCAATCTTCTCCTCGCTGCCTCCGGAAGTCATCCATCTAAAGCCGGCATATAAGATTATCCCAACCGCTATCAACCCCAAAAAGCCCAGAGAGAAATTGATAATTTTGCCGGCAATCTCACGCGGGTCGGAATTAGCGGCCCCCAAAGAACCGCCCAAACCATTACCGACTTCGTTTATTCCCAGGCCCTGAGCTAAAGCTGTGGAAGCTAAAAATAAAGCTCCCAGAACCATGGCTATAGCGGAAAAAATTTTCCAATTCTTATTACGCACAAAGTTTTATCTTAAATTTAGCAATTTTATTTTATACAATTACCATCAGCATCAAGCTCGTCAGTTGCCGAACCAAAACAACAAGAAGCTGAAGCGCCAAGACAATCAGGCCCAACACTCGGCTTGAAACAATTCTGATAGATATCTTTTACTCCAGAGCCAACTTGAGGGTAAAAGGTTAAAGATTCCGGAAACGGGGTATGTTTAATTCGGCTAATCGTTAAATCGGGCTCACCGTCAAAAGGGGCGATATCGATATTGTCGTTATCAATCCAATAACCATAGGCAGCCGGAGATGAACTTCTTAAATTTATAAATTTATGATTATAAGTAGCTTTACCATTGGAAATGTCAATGCTGCCGGTTACTAAAGTACTGTTAAGCATTAAAGTATTAAAGTGTATTTCAATCGGCGTGGCTGGACTAACATCGGCCTGATTGTTGCTCGGACTAATTGACGTAATTTCCGGCGGCGTTAATTTAATTTCATCGCTAACATAGAAAGACCAAGAATAACTGTCTTCTTTTTCTGCCGCTGCAATATTTTCATTATAGAAATCGATAGGACCGGAAGAATAAGAACTACGATTACCATCCAATGAGTTAGCGGCCGCATCAACAATGCCATCGAGGCTGCCGATATTAGCAATTGGATAATTCTTTTTATCGGGATTTTGGCAAGTCTTATAGCCAAGCGCCGGATTATCGGCGCAAGATTTAAATGGATTCATAGCGGCGCAATCAGCGTCGCTGGAACATGATTTAAGGTTAGCGGCCTGCATTTGCATCTTTAGATGACTGTTAGCCGGTAAACAATAAATTGTCTCACCGCAAGCATTTTTACCGCATTCCTCATTGGAAATAAACTCTAAAGTGCGATAATTATTAGAAATTGAGAATTTTCCGTCCAAATAATCGCCGACGCAAACCGAATTATCACATTTATAAGAAAGGCATTCGGCATTGGCAGAACAAGAAGATCCGGATTTTTTTGCCGCCTGATCATAATTGACTATACGAATAAAGGAAGCAACTTCGGAAGCTGATCCAGAAACAGTTAAAGGGTTAACCGGCTCATTAAAATTTAACTGAATAGCCGAATTCCTTGGCCTATCTTCTTTGTCTTTAGGTTCGCTTAAGTTAACTTTATTAGCGCCGCCACTAAACGCCTTGGTGTTTAATGCATTTTGATTAGAACTTGTAAGAGCCATGCCATTTCCTCCGACTCCAGCCACCTTAGCCTCCAGAATAACTTTATTACCGGATAATTGAACATTAACATCGGGATGGCCGCTTAAAACCGCTTGAATATCCGCTGCTTGATCCGCCAGACCAGCTGGACCGGAGGCGCAACCGGAACTAACTTTAATATTATTATTAACGGAAGAATCAGCAAAGGTGTAAACAGTTGAGTTAACTCGCAAAGTATCAGCTAATTTCTCCGGGGCAATAATAATATCCCAAAAACTACCGGCGGCATAAGCATCAACTTTTAAAGAAAAATAATCAGGAAAAACAACTTGTTTATTATCATCAAAGGAAGCAATCCCGAGAATAGCGCCATTTTCCCCGTTGAACAACTGGGCCTTAGTCGGGGCATCGGCCGGAACAGAAACCTTAAACTTGCTGATACTGCCCTTATAATCTAAAACGACTTCAGTTCCTTCCGGTTTAGAAATAACTCGGGCCGGAGAATAAATTTGAGGACAAGCATTAACGCTAAGCTCCCCAATAGCGGCCTTAGCGGCTAAAGATTGATTATAAACGTCTTTTTCGTTATCCGGTAAAGGGAAAATTGAATTCTTTAAAACAATCGGCGGCTCGAGATCGAGCTTATTGCTAACTTTAAAACTAAACTGTAAATAACGGCTACCGCAACCATCAAAAACGGAGGCGCCGTTTGTTTTTTTAATACCGTCATTAAAGATAACCGAATAAGGCGTGCTTCCTTCAGCAGAACCAAGATATTCGCCCGGCACAATTATCAAAGTCTTCTTATCGCTTGGCACCGAAACCATGGCATTGGTTAAATTAGTATTAGTGCTTGGGCAACCGCCATTAGCGCAAGCATCGCCTAAATCATCTTTAAAAACTCTGATATTTTCCGGATTAATTTTATTGCAAGCGGCATTATCGCAAGCGCATTCGTCGCCGCTATCATTAATACAAACGGAAGATAAATCCAATTCTTCCTTAAATGTTATCATTATCGAGGTATTACGAGGAACATCCGATTGTCCGTCACTTGGATAAACATTCTGAACGGAACAAGCGCCAATTGAACCGGCGCCGGTCGTAATATGCGGCCTATCCGCTGGTCCGCTATCACCTCCGCCGTTGCCGCTCAAAGTTCCAGTGATCTTATTAAGCAAGAAAGTTGTAATCGCCCAAGCGGATAAAATAATAATAAGCCCCATGACGCCATTAAGAAGAAGTTTTTTTGCTTTGGCAATTTTATCTTCACTACCGCCGGAGGTCATCCAGATAAAACCGGCATACATAACCAATAAGACCGCCAAAACACCCAAGAAACCAAGGGCCAACTGAATAAAGCGAGCCGCTACGACTCTTGGATCGCTAAAGGAAGCCAGGGCGCCACCCAAGCCATTATTGACTTCATTGATTCCAAAATTTTGCGCCAAAGCAAAATCGGCCAAAAAGGCAAGGCCTAAAAGGCTTAAAATCATGATGGCTAAACTTTTGTTTTTGCTCATCTGGATAAAGTTAGAAATTTTAAAATTTATCCCAAATTATGGTATAATTCTGTTACCGATATTATAGCATAAAGGTAAAAATTTAAAAACATTTCCGACACAGTTTTATGACGATAGAAAGGGTAATAAAAAAATTTCTTGATAATCATCCCGGTGCAGACGCTTCGGTGTTAAAAAAAGCATACGAATTCGCCAAAGAAGCGCACGAAGGGCAGTTGCGCAAGAGCGGCGAACCCTATATAAACCATCCTCTGCACACCGCTTATCTTCTAACAGAAATCAAAGCCGACTTAGCAACTGTAGCAGCCGGCCTTTTACACGATGTCCCAGAAGATACAAGTAAAACTTTAGAAGATGTGGAAATGGAATTTGGTGCAGAGATTGCCAATCTGGTAAAAGGTATTACGAAACTCGGAAAAATAAAATATCGCGGCATCGAAAGATATAGAGAGAATTTAAAAAAAATGTTCTTAGCGATGACTAATGATTTGCGAGTTGTTTTTATTAAATTCTGCGATCGCTTGAATAATTTGCGCACAATAGAAAACCTGCCTGAAGAAAAACAAAAAAGAATCGCTCAAGAAACTTTAGAAATTTTCGTGCCGATCGCCGGTCTTTTAGGAATCAGCCGTTTAAAATGGCAAATGGAAGACATTTGCTTCAAGATACTTTATCCGGAAAAATTTCATGAACTCGAGTATGAATACGAGGTTGAAAAAAAAGTAGAAAGAAATCAATTTTTCCAAAAGGTAAAAAATATGTTAATGCCGAAGCTTGATGAAGTTGGCATTAAATATGAAATCGAAATGCGTTTCAAGCATCTTTATAGCATTTATAAAAAGATGCAAGAAAAAAATAGAAAATTCGACGAAATCTACGATGTATTCGCTATGCGCATCATTGTCGATGATGTTAATGATTGCTATAAAACACTCGGGATTATCCATACTTTATGGAAACCTAATCCGAGCCGTTTTAAAGACTATATCGCCGTGCCAAAACCAAACGGCTACCGCTCCCTGCACACCACAATTTACGGGCCGGAAGGTAAAGCCACTGAATTTCAAATCAGAACCAGAGAAATGCACGAAGAAAATATTTATGGTTTGGCGGCGCATTGGTACTACAAACACGAAGAGGAAAAGGCTGGATATTCGGCACCCAACTGGGTTAAAGAAATTATTGAAGTCCAAAAAGAAGTGTCTAATACCGATGAACTTGTTAAAAAAGTCAAACTCGACATTTTCCAAGACAGAATTTTTGTTTTTTCGCCAAAGGGTGATGTTTTTGAATTGCCGGAAAAATCAACACCAATTGATTTCGCTTACGCGGTGCATTCCAATATTGGTAACAAAGCTGCCAGCGTTTTAATAAATGACAAACTCGGAAGACTTGATCAAGAATTGCGCAACGGCGATATGGTTAAAATCATTACGGAAAAAAACCGCGAACATCCAAATATTGACTGGTTAAAATTTGTTAAAACCAGGCGCGCTAAAGATAGAATTAAACAATACGCCAAAAAATCTTCTCTGCTAAACATTAAACGCTTTATACCGGGGATGAAAGAGAAATAAAAAAAGAGCCATTCTACAAGAATAGCCCTCTCTCACTTAACAGAATTATTTAGCCCAAATTCTATCTGGAATAACTATTGATATGGGATATTTATCATTTCCCCATTTCTTTTTGTCACCAAAAGAATGCAGGCTAACTAAAGTTTCAGCTTTAAAATTATCACGCACACGGACAACGGTTAAATTAGTCCACGGTCTGGATTCATTAATCGGCTTAAATTCATCTTTCTTAATTAAAAAGAATAAGCCAGGCCCTTCCCATGAAAAAAATTCCGAGTTATTACGGCAAAACTCAATTACTTGATTTTGAGTAAGCCATTTTCTATCCCAATCATTTGGAAAATAGGAAAACATTGCCTTAGCTGTAAAATCAGGAGATAACGTAAAAACTGAGACCGTCTCTGCTTCTGTCGCCAAACCTCTTTCATTGATATCTGCTTCAATAAACGACTGATCAATTTTTTTAAAAACCTTAGAGTTGCAAATACACTCCCCTCCATTTAATTTTTTTATTAGGATCTTTTCTTTCTTTTGATCCACCTTAACTTTTTTACGCCTATCAATATAGGCTTGTAAATCATCTTCAGTGGAATTAACCAACTCTTTTAAGGCTTTCCCAAATAAAGAATCTCCATTTTGAACCCTCTCAATAACTGCCTTGATGAGTCCTAAACCAGTGTTGTCATTTTCTTTCATTTTGCACCAGTATTTAATTATTAATTTACTTTTTTTCCGAATCCTCCTATTCGGATTAGGGACATCTAAAAAATAGATATCAGAATATTATTGGCTATTTCTCTCTTTCTGTCAACAAAAAGCGCTTCCTCACGGAAGCGCTTTTTTATATATTACTCTAATATAAAACCTTATGGTCTCATGTTGCTTTCCGGTAATTTACCGGTCTTGCGCAAGAATTCATTTTTTTTCTTGAGTTCCAAGCCAATAAGAGCAGTCTTCTTTTGAAGCTGTTTGGTGGTTTTTGGTTCAAGATGTTGTTTAGAACGGGCTTTTTCCAATTTTTTGCTATTCTTCAAGCCTTTCTTGAATTTACGCAAAAAACTTTCAAAACTTTCACCCGGTCTTCTTTTAAAATCCGCCATATAGTCCGCCCTCCTTTCTAATAGTTATTTTTTTCTCTACTATTTTATTCATTTTTGACAGCCTTTCTTTGATTTTCTTATAGATTACAGTCTCTTGAGCGCCGGAATCCATATCGCGAACCAAAATTGTACCGTCCATAATCTCTTTCTTGCCCATTATTAAGCTGGTTTTAGCTCTCATGGCTACCGCTTCTTCAAGCTGAGTCTTTAAACTATCACAGGAAAAAGATTGCCTAACTTTAAAGCCATTTTGCCTTAAATCCTCGAATAATTGCAAAGATTTAAGCTTGGCCTGCTCTCCTAACTGAGCGATGAAGATTATATCATCTTCCGCCTTATTAATCAAGGCCGCCTTATCCTTTACTCTGGCTAAAGTTCTTTCGATGCCAATTGCCAAGCCAATAGCCGGCAATTCGCCGTGTCCGCCTAAAGTTTCTGCTAATTTATCATATCTTCCGCCAGCTGCCAAAGATGATTTGCCCAAAATATTGCCGTCCTCGGAAATCGGCCAAAATTCAAAAACGGTGTCATTATAATAGCTTAAACCTCTAACTAAATACGGATTAAAATTATAACTGATACCAAGTTCATCAAGAAATTCCAAGGTTTTAGTAAAATGTTCGCGGCTTTCCGGAGACAAAAAATCGGCAATTTGCGGCGCTTCTTCGCGAAGCTTAACGCAATCATCTTCTTTGCAATCCAATAAACTCAAACAGCTCTTGAGCAAATTAGCCTTGCAAGCATTGCAAAGTTTGGATTTTTTACCTCTTTCCTTATAAAAAGCACCTAATTTATTACTGTATTCACGACGGCAAGCCGCATCACCAAGACTATTAATTTGCACTTGGACTTTTATTCCTAAATCATTGAAAAAACTATTGGCGGCGGCAATTAAAATTGCCTCCATTAGAGGCTTCTTATCGCCGATGATTTCAAAATTGGCTTGAGTAAATTCACGATAATGGCCGGAACCAAGTTTTTCGTGACGAAAAACCGAACCGATAGAAAAAAATCGAGCCGGCAGACCCTCCTCAATTAAATTATTTTCCAAAAAAGAGCGAACGATACCTTGAGTCATTTCCGGACGCAAAACCTGCTTTTCACCCTTCTCTGCCTCAACCATGTAAAACTCTTTATCATTATTGCGACGAGTTGATTTCTTGTACAAATCAAAACTCTCCAAAATTGGAGTCTTTATTTCTTTAAAGCTGTAAAGCCTGGCAAGTTCAATAGCTTTCGCGGAAATAAAATCAAAAGCCTGGCACTCGGCCCCATAAAGATCTTTTACTCCCATAACGCGAGCCGGTGATTTATCGGAACGACGTTCCGGCTTTCTTGTTGTGTCGGCTTTAGTTTTTTTCTGTTTAGGCATAGCATTCTTCTTAGTTATTTTCATATTGAGGCCACGAATCTTTATCAAAAAAAGTTATCCTTGACAAAGGCCACCCGCGAAACAAAACTTTTCCGGTTATAAAACCGCTATTGACCGGACCGAAAGTGCGCGAATCTTTTGAAGCGTTCCTGTTATCGCCCATAACAAAGTATTCTTCCGGACCAACGGCTATTTTATCGGTGTTTTCGTAAGATGTTTTCAAATCGGAAGGGAGATAACTTTCCTTAATTACAAATCCTTCGGGATGTTCTTCGTTAAATATTGTTATAAAACCGTCTTTTATTTGGACCTCTTCACCCGGCAAGGCAATTACTCTTTTAATATAAAATTCTTGCGGATTGCGCGGATAACGGAAAACAACAACTTGCCCTCTTTGAATTTCATTAAAGCGATAAGAGAGTTCATCAATTATCAAATATTCATTATCATGGAAATTCGGCTCCATTGACGCTCCTTTGACATAGAAGGGTTGAATCAAAAAATAGCGGACCGGAATTATAATAGCCAAAGATATGGCCGCCACCTTGGTTATTTCCCAAACAAAGAGAAAAAACTTTTTCATATTATATATTAAACGCAAGTTAAAATCAGTTTCGATTCTAACACGTAAACAAGATAAAATCAATTAAAAACCGCCCCGGCTTTAATATATAAACATTGCATCGCCATAACTGAAAAAACGGTATTTTTCAAAAATCGCCTGCCGATAAGCATATTCCATATTGGCTTTTCCGGCCAAAGCCGACACAAGCATCAAAAGAGTTGATTTTGGCAAATGAAAATTGGTGATGAGAGCATCTGTTAACCGAAACTTATAACCGGGATAAATAAAAATATCTGTCCAGAAAGAAATTTTCTTAAACGGATTATTTTCTGATAAAGGATCGTAGCCGGCAAAACCGCCCGCCCAAGATTCAATAGCGCGACAAGCCGTCGTTCCGACAGCAATTATCCTTCTCCCTTCCTTTTTAGCGTTTAGAATCTTATCTGCTTCGGAAAAATCTATGCTCACAAATTCACTGTGCATCTTATGATCTTTTATATTATCAACTTTAACCGGAGAAAAAGTTCCCAAACCGACATGTAAACTGATCTTGGCAATTATTACACCGCTTTTTTCAAGCTCATCCAGTAGTGTATCGGTAAAATGCAGGCCAGCGGTCGGAGCGGCTACTGAACCAATCTTATCGTCAGAGGCAAAAACCGTTTGATAGTCATTCTTATCGTTTTTTTTCTGACCATCCGTTCTTTTAATATATGGCGGTAAAGGAACTTGGCCTATCTTGTCGAGTAAGTTAAAAAATTTTTCCGGAACCACATTAAAAGAAACCAAGCAAAGTTCATCGTTTTTCTCCAATATTTCCGCTTCCAGTCCGGCGGGAAAAAGCAGTTTTAAACCGGGCTTAACCCGGCCTCGAACCAAAGCCTCCCAAACGTTGCCGCACCCAACGCTATTTAATTTGTCGCCTTGATGATGCAAAAAAATTTCCACCTCACCGCCACTGTCTTTCTTATGGCCGATCAAACGAGCGGGAAAAACTTTAGATTCATTTAAAACAAGAACGTCTCCGGATTTCAAAAATTGTTTTAGGTCTGAAAATTTATGATGTTCAACGCGTCCGCTGCCTTTTTCCAATGTTAAAAGACGGCAAGAGTCTCGTCTTGCCGCCGGCTCCTGAGCAATAAGCTCAGAGGGCAAATCATAATTAAAATCGCTAACCAATAAATCTGTATTCATCTTTCCTGACAAAAACTTATTTTTTATTTACATTGGGTCCGCCAACTGGAAAAGAGACATTAAAGACAACGCCTTTATTCTTTTTGTTTTCGTACCACAACTCTCCATCATGAGCAGCCACCATTTTCTTGGCAATAAATAACCCCAAGCCAATACCGTCCGGAGAAGCGGAAATGGCATCTTTGCCGCGATAAAACTTCTTGGCTAAATTTTTACCGCTTTCTTTATTAACGCCCATGCCGTTATCAGATACCGAAAAAACTATCTTTCTTTCCATATCAGCTTCCTCGTTCCTGACAGATAGTTTTATTTCTCCTCCGGCAGAGCCATAATGCAAAGCATTATCCAAAAGAATGCTCAAAACTTTGCCGATCTTATCACTATCACCCAAAAAAGACAAGTTGTCATTTTCTATATCAACCTTCAAGGTCATACCGTTTTCTTCGATTAACCGCCTGGATTTGTCAGCGGCCATTACCGCAATCTGCCCACCGTCGATATCTTCGCAATGAGCAACAATTTTGCCTCCTTCTATTTCCAAAACCAAGAGGAGTTTATCAAGTTGATCGCTGATCGACAAGACGCCTTTATAAGCGGCGCGCAAAGATTCATCACGATCTTTCTTCGACAAGGCGTTATCAAGGCAAAGCTCCATATTAAAACGACTGGCAGTTAGCGGCGTTCGAAATTGATGAGATACAACGGAAATAAATCGGGACTTTTCTTCATCAAGTTTTTTTAGTTCTTCATAAGCTTTTGCGTTTTCTATGGCAAAGCCGAGCTGCCAAGCAACATGTTTAATTAATTTGAAATCCTCGTGACTGAAATAATCATTGGATAATTTATCGGATAAAGCATAAACACCGATAAGTTTGCCGCGGAATTCAATCGGAGCGGCTAAGGCAATACCATTTTCACGCATGGATTCAACAAGTCTGTTGCGCAAAAGACCAATATTGCCATGCTCGGAAAAATCCGAACCAAGCTCTTCTCTATCGACAATACGGTTCAAATTATCGGAGAGATAAGCAATAATTGGCCCGGAAGAAGAAATAAGTTTGATTTTTCTCTTATCGCCAAAAGTATGGCGCGGTAAAAAACCATAATCGGAGGTATTGATAAAAATTGTCGCCGCCGACAACTTGAGCGCCCCTGATATAGACTGGTTAATGCCGGCCAAAGCCTTATCAAGATCTAAGCCGGCCTGCCTAATCGCATTTTCTATTTCCGATGCCATATCGGAAAAACGATATTTTTTTTGAAAAAATATCTTATCGCTGGCGACCTCAAGCCAATCCTTAATCTTACCAAAACTAAAAACTATAATAATTGAAGGAATAATGTAATTCCAAGGCTCGCCGATTAAAAGATTCTTCGAAATCAAATTCCCCAAGACGGAATAAATTAAAATTATCGCCGCCAATAAAAATGAAAAAACAGCGCTCAATCTGATAATAAAACGAATATCCATCAGATGATATTTAACCATTGCATAAAAAATACAGGCAAACAAAAATAAAGGGCTGAAATTAACCAAGCGGAAAATATCAAGCGGTAATGAATTTTGGAAAAACAGATTAAATAGAGCAGTAATAGCCACAACCACAAAACCAAGCAAAACATATTTGATTTGCATCCTGCCAACCCCGGAAACTTTAAAATACTGAATAATTTGATTGGCAATCCCGGAAAGAATTCCTGCCAATAAAATAACAGCATAAACTAAAAATAACGGACCAAAGTCAAAAAATATTCCATCGCTTCCGACACCAACATTATAAATCAACTGGTTGCTAAAAGAGAAAAGAGAAATAAAAAGTACCGGTAACATGAACATCGGAATAAACCAATTAAATTTCCTATTAACATTCGGGAAATTGAATAGGAACAAAAAAGCAAAAAACAACAACACTCCGCCAAAGAAAAAATCAAAACGCAAAATTATTTCCGCCAATTCAGCGTCAACAATAAGATTCTCCAAAAAACTTAACATCGACCAAATAGCGGCCGAAACGGAGAACAGAAAAAATAAAATGTTTATAGTACTTTTGCGATTTTTCCTATAAACTACAAGCCCCATGAAGAATAATAAAATACTAAAAGTCGAGGCTATTATAATGAAAAAATTAATCATATATATTTTTTTTACAGTATAACATAAAAATAAGGCCCGCTAAATAACGAGCCTTAAAAATATTTATAACATCTCCTTCTGCCAAGAACTTTTACACGAACATTCAGGAATATCTCCTAATTTAAAATTGCGACGAAAGTCGTCAATCAATCCGTAAACATCAGGCGAACATTTATGGCAATTCTCTGGAATCGCTATCGGTTTGGGATTGTCATCAAAATAACCAACAAATAAAGGCCATGAATTTTTTTTCACTTCCTTTATAATTTCCAAAATAGTCCAAAGCCAGGGCGGTTTAAAATTGCCAGACAAATACTCTTGATGCATTTTTGTGTCATTCTGCACAAAAGCGGAAGATAAAGACATTTCATCAACTCCAAGGTTAACAAGATACTTTATGGTTCCAAGAACATCAGCTAAGGCATCTTTCTCGCTTAAACCAAGCGGCTTCAAAAAAACATAAGCCATAACGGAAAAGCCAAATGATTTTAGAAGAGAAATCTTATCCTCAAAAAAACTTTTGGACAAAGATTTTTTAATTATATTATTTCTAATATAATCATTATAACTCTCAAAACCTATCGCTACGGACAGCTCTTTCCCGCCAAGAATTTCCGACATCTCGGATAACTTATTCTCCGTTAGATACTCGCACCGCGATTCAACTATCAACCTTGAAGCTGTTGATTCGCTGGCAAATTTACGAATAGCAAATTTCTGAAAACTGCCAGGCAATTCTTGATCGTTAAAAAAACTACCGCCATTAAAAATCATTACTTCTTCGACATTATATTCATTACCCCTTTTTACTGCCAAAGAAAATATAGATTTAAAAATCCAAGATGGGTAAAGCTTTCCGCCAAAACTATACGCTTGCGTAGCCTTATGGAATCCGCACATAGAACACCCGCCGGTTTCTTTATGATAAGAGCAGCCGGCACCGGGAAGAGAAACGGTCATTCGTTTAACCATTTTCCTTTTATCAAAGGAAAATCTTTCATCAAATGAATATATCAGGCTCATCTTATTTTTTTTGAATGGTTTTATCAATTTCTCTGTTAACAAACCACCAAACAAAACGTCCGATCAGTTTTTTAAAAGGAAAATATTTAAAAATATTCCCTCTATGCACCAATACGCCGTAATCGAAACTCGGCGGATCAGGAAAATAATTCGGCAAAATTTTAACCGGCTTAAAACCGACATTGCCATAGAGTCTCAATTCATAGTCCATTAACTTCCCGTTCCTCTTCAAGGCAATATAGTCTTCAGCCGTTATCCCGGGATTTCTCTTTTTATAAGAAGCGAAACCGGGTATACGCGAACCGATAAAAGATCCGCTTCTGCCTGTATCAATAATATTGATAAGACCGAATAAGGACATGCGGTCGCCGACTTTCATGCCGTTCATTGATTGATGTACAGACAAATTGATTCCGTAGCCATACTGACCATTTGGCCTATGGCTTAACTTAATATAGCCATTATCGGTTATTTCCTGCCAAGTAAAACCGCCATTAAAAACTGAATCGTCAACATATTGATAAGTACAAAATGCCACAATTTTTCCGTCTTTTTCAGCAACATAATTCCCGACAGAAAATGTTTCAATGCGTGAAATGATCTGCTCTTTAGATGCACCGGCCTCTCCCCAGACCGCTTTTTCCAAAGCAGCTATTTCGTCCGTTTCGTCCGATCTGGCCGGACGAAAGACAAATCCCTTAGCTCTCCTAATAACTTCTTTCATAATCTATCCTCCTTTTTTTATTTTGATTTTTATTTGTTAACGAACAAAATTTAAAAGCGCTCTATTAGAGCGCTTTTAATTATATCATAAAATAAAGCTTTTTTAGTTATTTTTTAAACCAAGATGCTTAAAGCCTCTTTCCGTCAACACTCGACCGCGCGGCGAGCGATCAATGAAACCGAGCTGCATCAAATACGGTTCATAAACATTTTCAATCGTATCGATTTCCTCACCGCTCGAGGCGGCTAAAGTATTAAGGCCGACCGGGCCGCCTTTAAACTTATCGGCAATAACCGACATGATATGGCGATCGATGGCATCGAGGCCGAGATCGTCAACTTCCAAAACCTCAAAAGCCTCAAGACAAACATCAAGCGATATCTTACCGTCGCTTTTTACTTCACAATAATCCCTAACCCTCTTTAAAAGGCGATTAGCAACGCGCGGTGTGCGGCGGCTGCGACGAGCAATTTCTCCGGCGGCCTTATCGTCTATTTCTACCCCTAATATCTTGGCACTTCTTAAAACTATTTCTTTAAGATTGTCATCTTCATAAAAATTCAAATGATGCATAATGCCGAATCTATCACGCAATGGAGCGGACAGAAGGCTGGCTAAAGTTGTGGCGCCAATAATCGTAAAACGGGGCAAATCAAGGCGCAAAGTTCTGGCAGTTGGCCCTTTGCCCATAATAATATCCAACGCATAGTCTTCCATGGCCGGATAAAGAATTTCCTCAACCGATTTATGCAAACGATGTATTTCATCAATAAAAAGAATATCGCCTTCTTCAAGATTGCTTAAAATAGCCGCCAAGTCGCCGCTTTTCTCAATCGCCGGGCCGGAAGTAACTCTGATATTTGCTCCGGTTTCATTGGCAATAACATGAGCAAGAGTTGTTTTTCCGAGACCGGGCGCACCATAAAGTAAAACATGTTCTATAGCTTCCTTTCTTTTTTTGGCCGCCTCAATACTGATGGCTAAATTCTTTTTAACTCTTTCTTGCCCGACATAGTCTGCTAAAAATTTCGGACGCAAAGATACATCAAGCTTTTCATCGCCTTCTCTTTCTATCGGGCTGACCAATCTCTCCTCTTCTATCATAAATTTATTTTTAAATCCTTAAATCTGGCTATGTTCACAGATTTTATTGAAGTCACAATAACGACACATCATTCCCGGCGTAGGGCTGAAATCGCGATTTTTAATAGCAGCTATTTCTTCCATTATTTCCAAGCGTAATTTGCTGATGTCTTTTTCCGAAGCCGTAAAAGACAGCTTGTTTCCGCCCTCCAAAAAATAATAGCTTAAACGTCCGACTTTGCGGCCTAAAAATTCTTCCAAGAAAAGTTGATAAAGAATCAATTGCCGTTTATCTTTAAACTCCAGCTTGTCCTTAGCCTGGCCGGTTTTATAATCAACAACTTCCAAACTTCCATCGCTTAACTTATCGACCCTATCAATAGTGCCTTTAATAATGTCCCCGCCTATTTTAAAAGTAAAATTCTTTTCCAAAAAAATTATTTCCTCCGGCTTGTCGGCCATAAAATAATTTAAAAAGTCTTGTAACGCCTTTTTGCCTTTGGCGCGATATTCCTCGCGTTCTTTTTTGCTCTTATAACCGTCATCTTGCCACATTTCGCCATAGATATCAAACAGCCGCTCTTCGTTAAGAAGAGTTTGATCTTGTTCCGGGGCGGCAAATAGCTCGCCCTGACCGGAAGCTCGCCCGCTCATAAACGGCAGAAGAAAATTGTATAAAGTATTGTGCAAAACGCGTCCGAAAATAAGAGACGATTTATCACCGGCAGCCGGAATCTTTAAGACAAAGGCAAATTTATATTGCAAAGGGCAGGTGGAAAAAGCAGCTAATTGAGAAAAAGAAAACTTGGCCGGCAAAGGATATTTCTCTTCGGCCGTTTTTTCATCTTTTACTGCCGCTTCCCTGGCATTTAAATAATGCAAATCCCTTAAAAACTCATTTTTAGAGCTTAATGAAACACCTGACATGTCATTTTCCAAAACACCGCTTTCGGCAATAAACCGCGACGGTTTCTTTTCTCTGGCACCGCCATAATCTTTAGCGCCAGTCATGAACAGCCTATCCTTAGCCCTTGTCATGGCAACATAAAAAAGACGCCTTTCCTCTTCCAAGTGAAAATCGCCGTTTTCCGGCAACAACTCTTTGACTAAAGCATCGGGAATAGAAATTTTCTCAGAACGGGCAATGGTTGGAAATTTCTTATCAACAAGATTAACCAAAAAAACATAACGGAACTCCAAACCTTTGGCGCCATGTACTGTCATTATCTTAACGCAATCGTTATCCAAAAAATCAAGCTTCAAAGCGCCGGTCTCTCCGGCCTCAAGCTCCAAATTAATGGCCGCTAAAAAATCCGTTAATTTTAAATCGGCTTCGGCCTCCTCCATCTTGCGCATTTTTTGATAAAGTTGATTCAACTGGGAAAAAATTTCAACGTCTCTATCATAATCAAGGCTTTTCAAAAATCCGGAGTCATAAGCGAAGCGCAGATAAATATGACTCGGGGATGATTTAGCACTTAAAAGCGAATGCTCTTTTATCAAAAGAAGCAGACGCTCAATATTAGCCAGGCTTTCTCCGCTAATACCTTTTGCTTTATCAGCATTTTGCAAAGCTTCATAAAGCGACCAAGCCTTACGGGCCGCCAATTTATTTAATTCGATTATTTCTGAATGAGAAACGCGGAAAGGTTCCAAATTTAAAATTCTAAACAAGGCGGACGACTCATGATAATTATCAAGCAAACGCAGATAGGCTAAAACATCCAAAATAATCGGCTTGTAATACAAACCGCGCCAAGACATAAATTGATTAGGTATTTCTTGCCGCGCCAACTCTTTAACATAAGCCTCGGCCGTATCATTGGCGCGCACCAATATGGCAAAATCAGAAAAATTAACATCGCTACTACCGGCCATTATTTCTTTTATCTTAGCAACTACAAAATCTACTTCATTTTCAGCGTTGCGAAAATTAAAAAACTCGGCTGCAGGACCATCGCTTTGCTCAAGCCAATCATTATTTTTAGCCAATAACTTTTTATTGATTTTTAATTTATACTCAAGAGTATTTGGATCATTATGTTTGATTAAATCATAAGCTCTGTCGAGTATCTCTTGCCTGGAACGATAATTCTCATTAAGCACTATTTCTTTAGCTTCGGGATAATCATCTTTAAACTGCAAAATATTAGATAAACTGGCACCGCGAAATTTATAGATGGCCTGATTGTCATCGCCGACAACGACCAAATTATTTTTAGGCGCAGACAAAAGACGAACCAACTCATATTGCGCCAAATTAGTATCCTGAAACTCGTCCACCATGACGTATTCGAATTTTTTACGATAAAAATCCAA
>CAZREL010000005.1:30753-34722 GCA_964599385.1 uncultured Gammaproteobacteria bacterium | reverse complement strand
TAGGACACAAGATTGCGGATCTTGTAATCCAGGTTCGATTCCTGGCGGAAGCACAGATTTCAAAAACCTTTATGGTTAGCCTAAATTCACCGCTCAACGAAATAGAGCGTATCGGTTCGAAAACTGGCGCCATCTTAAAAAAGCTGGGTCTTAGCCGTGCGCAAGACCTGCTTTTTTATTTCCCTTTTCGATACGAAGATTTTGCTGCTTCCAGTAATATTTCCGCATTGCAAGCAGGAGATAGCGCCAATATAACGGGAGAAATAGAGCTTATACAGGGAAAGAAGAGTTTTAGAAGAAAAATGTTTATTGTTGAAGCTTTGATAAATGACGGTGAAAAAACTATTAAAGCAATTTGGTTTAACCAACCATATTTGGCTAAAACTTTAAAAGTGGGCGATAAAATATCTTTGGCCGGAAAAATAACGGAGAGTTACGGACAGCTAAGCATGGTTTCACCGGAATATGAAAAAATCGCCAGTTTTGGTTTTAGTGCCGCTGACGAAAAAAAATTAATTCATACAAAAGGATTGGTCCCGATATATCATCTATCGGAAGGGGTTAGCCAAAAACAAATGCGCTATTTTATTAAAAGCGTGATTCCTTTAGCTGATAAATTACCGGAATGGCTACCGGAAAAAACCAGAAGAAATTTAAATCTCATTCCTCTTGGCGAAGCCATTAAGAAGATACATTCTCCTAAAAAAAGACTGGACATTGAAAAGGCGCAACAACGCTTGGCCTTTAGCGAACTCTTTTTAAGACAGATACGCTCACAAATTATTAAACAAGACTTGGCTAAAAGACAGGCGCCGAAAATTACTTTTCAAGAAGAGGCAACCAGAAAATTTGTTTCTTCACTGCCTTTTCAATTAACCAAAGCGCAAAAGAAATCTGCCTGGGAAATTCTGCGCGATATCGAAAAAGAAAGACCGATGAGCCGCTTATTAGAAGGCGATGTTGGCAGCGGCAAAACTGCTGTCGCCGCTTTGGCTCTGTTTAGCGCTGCTATTAACGGCAAGAAGAGCGCCTTAATGGTACCAAGCGAGATATTAGCCAAACAGCATTTTAAAACCATTAGCCGGCTTTTTACGGGCTATGCCTTTAAAATTGCCTTAAGAACCAGATCATATAAAGAGGGGGATATGGACCAAGCTTCCATTGTTATCGGTACGCAAGCCCTGATCCAAGATAAAATTGGTTTCAATGATTTCTCCTTAGTTATAGTCGACGAACAACATCGTTTCGGCGTCAACCAAAGAAAGAAGATTTTAGATATGAATCGTCGCGACGGAATCAGTCCCCATTTCTTATCTTTAACCGCCACCCCGATTCCCCGTTCCTTAGCGATTGCAATTTATGGAGATCTTGATTTATCAATCATCGATGAAATGCCTCCGGGCCGAAAAGAAACCGTTACTAAAATCGTCAAAGAAAAATATCGTCCGGCAGCCTATGATTTCATTAAAGAAAAAATTAGAAAAGGGCGCCAAGCATTTTTTGTTTATCCCCTTATTGATGAATCGGATAAAGCCGCTTTTAAATCCGTCAAGGCTGAATACGAAAAGATGGCTAATGATGATTTTAAAGAATTTAAAGTCAGCTTCATCCATGGCAAATTAAAGAAAGATGAAAAAGAAAAAATCATGCGTGATTTCTCGGAAGGCAAAACCGACATTCTTTTAGCGACCTCTGTTATTGAAGTCGGCATAGACATCCCAAATGCCACAATTATAGCCATTGAAAGCGCCGATCGTTTCGGCTTGGCTCAGCTCCACCAATTTCGCGGCCGCGTTAACAGAAGCGACAAGCAATCTTTTTGTTTTCTTTTCCTATCTAAAGAAGAAATAAGCAATAAAAAAACAATTGAGCGTTTGGAGGCTTTAACAAAATATAAAGACGGCTTATCGCTCGCCAAAATCGATTTAAAACTGCGCGGTGCCGGTGAAATTTTTGGCTCTATTCAAAGCGGCTTTAGTGATATTTCTCTCGCTTCAATTTTTGATTACAAATTAATCAAGAAAGCTCAGGAAGAAGCAGGGGCAATAATTAAAAACGACTCAGATCTTGTAAAATATCCAATGATAAAAGCCAAACTCGGCGAATTCGAAAAGGATTTTCATTTAGAATAAAGCTTATATCTACGAAATAACAAAGAAAAAAGGGCTTCTTGTGGAAGTCCTTTTGATTTCATGTTTTACCATGAAAAAACTACAAATAAGCTCCTTCGCAATCTTTCGTCTCCACGTCTCCCGCTCTCTTAACAGCACCTGTCATATACAGATATAAAATAACAGCGGTGCATACAGCGGCGGCCATAATGCAGAAGAACACGCCTTTACCATTCTTTAACATCGCTTGGTCAATAATTCCAACAATACTCAATAAGCCTAAGAAATAGGCGGCAAAAAGCCATAAACCTGTCATCTTAGCGCAAAAAACTTCCCAAGCACTTTTTATATTTTCTTTCATGATTCTTATATTTTAAATGTTCTACTTCAATTTACTATGTTAGTATTATAACATAATATAAAGATTATGTCAATAGAAGACAAACTCTTGACAAAGCCTCTTGATTATCTCAAAAATTCAGTATAAAATTTCATGCATAGCGATATCGAACTTTAACATTAACTTTTAAACTCCCCCGGCGGAGAAAAGCCGGTTTATTGCTTATGAATAATAACGGAATCTCTTGTACACTTGGTGGTCATGAAGGACGCGTTAAAAACCTGTCCTACGACCCGATTAACGATGAAATTAGAGGTGATTTTTATTACCGCGGCTCAAACACCCCGACAAAAACCAATGCCACCAAACTTGTTGGCTCAAACAACAAAGCAAAAAAAGCTCTCCAGGAAGAGTTCGACAAAATCCTCGAAAGACAAAAAAGAAAAGAAGTGAAGAAAGAACCGATTTTAAGCTAAGAAAAAAATCAAAGCTTAAAAACAAAAACGGACCGCTTTAAAAAGCCGTCCGTTTTTTCTTGCCAAAAAATTATTTTCAAAAAATTTATTTTATAAATTCTACCAAAGCCGTTAAATCTTTAATTTTCACTAATTTAATTTTCAAACCTTTAACTTCGCAATCAGGAATAATTGCTTGTTTAATTCCAAGGCGTTCCGCTTCTTTTAGGCGAGCCTCCAAACGGGCAACCGGCCTTAATTCTCCGCCCAAACCAACCTCACCAAGCACTAATGTGTCACGCGGGAAATCTTTGTTATAAAAAGACGAAATAATAGCCGCACAAACCGCCAAATCAAGCGCCGGATCGGAAATTCGCAAACCACCGGCAATATTTAAAATTATATCTTGCGCCGCCAAAGAAACTTTTGTTCTCTTGCCTATAACAGCGCTTAAAACAGCCAAACGATTCAAATCAAAACCGCTGGCTTTTCTCTGCGGGTAACCAAAAACCGTTTTGGAAACAAGGGCTTGAACATCGGCTAAAAAAGGGCGAGTTCCTTCAATCACGCAAGAAATAACTGAGCCAGAAATTGCTTCCGAGGAGCCGGTAACAAAAACGGAACTTGGGTTTTTCACTTCAATAAAACCCGTCCCGGTCATTTCTAAAACACCCAGTTCATTAACCGACCCGAAGCGATTTTTCGTCGAGCGCAAAAAACAATAATTACTGCCGGCTTCATTTTCCAAATATAGGACAGTATCGACAATATGTTCTAATGATTTCGGACCGGCCACTTGGCCGTCTTTTGTTATATGGCCAATCAGAATAACGGAAATATTATTTTCCTTGGCAAGCTCCAAAAACTTAACTGCTGCTGCGCGAATCTGAGCCACTCCACCGGCCTCAGATGGAATTAAAGAAGAATAAACAGTTTGTATGGAATCAACAATCAACACCGAGGGTTGGGCTTTTAGAACTGAAGAAATTATTTTTTCAACGTTCGTTTCGGAAATAAACTTTAAATTTTTTAAAATAACGCCAAGCCTTTCCATTCGACCCTT
>CAZREL010000005.1:0-30653 GCA_964599385.1 uncultured Gammaproteobacteria bacterium | reverse complement strand
CCCCAAGAGCCGCATTCTAAACAGCGCCCGCTCCACTTTGGGAACTGGGCACCGCAATTAGAGCAAGAAAAAATAGTTTTAATTGCCGACATTTATTTATATCTTAGGCGCTTATAGCGCTCAATTTATTAGTTTTTTTCCCAATAAGCCGCATCAATCAACCACTCATCGTTAAGCTCAACAACTTCAAAGCGCAAAGTTTGATAATATGGCTGTTTTTCACCGCTGTCATCACTCTCCACTCTTTCAGTTGAAACATTAACGGTAGCTTTACCGGCCGCCTTATCAAAATTCGTTACCTCGGAAGATAAAGCATGAGTCACAATCCCATAATATGAATTACCGCTCGGATTTTTAGACTTTAAATCTTTAATATAATTATCAACCCAATCGGAAAAACTTTCCGTCATATACATCTTTAAATCACTAAAATTTCCATAATTAGATTGATTATTGAAAGAACCGAAGCGCTCCGCCCAAGCCTTTGATCTTTTAGCTAAATCGCTCTCATTAAAGACATGCTCTTCTTCCTTGGAAATATCATATTGCTGATAGTTTCTCGGGATGTCGTCCGGAGTAGTTGTCCCGACTTCCTCAACGGGCTCGACAACGGGAATGTTTCCTTCATTATTACCATTATCAATCGGCCCTTCCACGTTTTTCTTCGGAAAGAAAAGATAAATTATGATCACAATGAGAATTAAACCCAATGCGATTAAAAATATTCCGATTTTTTTTCTGTTTTCCTGCATATTTTTAAATTATTCTTTTATTGATTAATCTCTTCGGCCGCTTCCTGGCTTTCTGCAAATTCACGCTTAGCTTCTTCAAGCTCCAATAACTGGCGGGGATCGGAAGTAATCAATTGATCTTCAGTATATGAAGCGACAATTTTCATTGCTACGTGTTTATTGCCGGCAAAAAATATTCCCTCACCGACACCGCACTCCAAAAGTAGATATTTCTCGCCCTCGGTCAATAAGAAAGTCTTCTGAATCTGTTCAATGGCGGCTGGTGACTGTTTCAACAAAATTTGCAAAGAAGAGTTATTAACTATAGCCTGACCATATGGAGAAGTTAAAAAGTCATTAACATCCTGAGTAATCGTCGTCACACCAAGATAATATTTACGACACCTCTTAACAAGAGCAAAAATAAACTTCGCGCTATCTTCATTCTGCATCATCCACCAAGCTTCATCAATAACCAGCATGCGTTTCTTCATTTCACTTCTGACAACGTTCCAAATATAGTTAACAATTGTATAAATTGCCATCGGTCTCAGTTCATCTTCCAAGTCGCGCACCGAGAAACAAACCAATTGATTATTCATTTCAACATTAGTCTGGTTATTAAGCAAACCGGCAAAAGTTCCGGCGGTGTATTTGCGCAAACGTAAAGCGATATCGGCTCCACCCTCCATGCCATCAAGAACCTGTTCAAAATCAGACATAATTGGCGGATCAATTTTGCTTAAATCAGAATCCGGGGTAATATCTTTCTTGGCATAAGTTTCAAGCAAAGCACGATCAACCAAAGAATCCTCGTCATAAGTTAAAGAACCGACCATTAACTTAACCAAGCCCTTAATTGTTATAACGGCGCTTCGAATGATATCTTTCGGCTTAGCATCACCGCCAATCGAGCGCGGTAAATCAAAAGGATTAATCTTATTTTCTGAAGACAAAGAAATATTGATATAAGTTCCGCCGACGGCTTCAGCTAAATGCTTATATTCCCTTTCCGGATCGATAACAATAACATCGGTACCAAGCATTAAAGAACGCAAAATTTCCAATTTAATAGCATAGCTTTTACCGGCACCGGATGTCGCAAAAACAACAGAATTAGCATTTTGTAGAGAAAAGCGATCAAATATAATCAAGCTATTATTGTGGCGATTGATACCATATAAAATTCCGCTATCACTAGTGAGCTCGGAAGAAATAAAAGGAAAAGAAGATGCGATTGGCGAGGAATTCATGTTAAAAGTAACATAAAGTTCATCATTACCAAGAGGAATAGTCGAATTAAATCCCTGTTCAGCCTGATAATAAACGCGACGAGAATAAACCAAACGAGAGCCGAAAATATCTTCAACTTGGTCGGATAGACGGTCAAGATTCTCTAAATTATCAGAATAAATTGTTACATAAAGAGCAAATTGAAAAAATTTTTCCGTCCCCTGGGTTAGAGCATCGCGCAAATATTCAATATCACGCAAAGCAGTTTCACGCAAAGGATCGCGAGCGGCGCCTTTTTCAGCATCAGCAATAATCTGTGCTTCAATATTACCGACTCTGTCCTTTAATTGTTTTAAAACAATAGCGCTTTGCACCGGATAAAAGAACATGGAGATATCAAAGGTGACATTTAAATTAATGATTGGAGCAAACCAACCGACAGAAATATAGCGCGGATAACCGACAACAAAAAGCGTGCGCAAAAATTTATTTCCTAAGCGCAAATGATTTGTTTCAACTTTAATGGCGGCCGGAGCGATAATATCGCGCACCGATAAAATTCCGCGCCTAAAAGCCTTTTCCTCCTCGATTACTTCACGGACCAATTCAGCATCAGTATCCATAAGAGGCGCGGCCCCTTTCTTGCGCAAAGTAACAGGGTCGTTCAAGCTGATTTTTTTTTCTTCGCCTTTGCTAAAATCTATCATAATTAAATTTATTTCTCTACCCGTAATTTTTCTAATGGTGCCAGTTCTTGATTCTTGGCTGTCTCCGGATTATAAGTTTTGTAATATAATTCAATCAAGCCTTGAGTATCAAGCCTCGTAGCGACTACGCCCATTGATTCTAAACCGCCAATAACACTATCAACGCGGCGATCAAGCATTTCTCTATATTTGGCAAAAGTCTTCTCTTTTAATCTTAAAATCGTTACCGGCCTCAAGGCCTCGCCCATTAAGCTAAAAAAATTCTTTCGTTTATCAGACAAGGCGCTATATGGGACAACGACATAAAAGCGCTTATTCATAATCTTACCCAAAGAAGTAAGCTCTTGAATATATTGGATATAGTCGCCAGTCTGAACTTTTAATAAACGGTTGGTTTGTTCCTTCTCTTTTACTTTTAAATATTCCAAATAATTATCAATATCTAATTCACGGGATTGAATAACTATTTGTAACGAGAAACTTAAATTGTTTAAAAATCTAATATAAGAATCAATAACGGCATTTTGCCCATCTTCACTTTTTAAGGCAAAATTAATACTGGACACCATTATAACCGCCCTAAGCGTGCCGTCTTTCATAACGACGGTATCATCTCTTATCTCGGCTATATCAAGATGCTGCTGAGTTGAGGAACTTATTTTATTTTTTCCTTTCGGATTTGGCATAATTATAAATTATTCTCCACATAAAACTATCTCTTTCTTTCGCCTTTATATTTTCCGGTCGTATCAACTACTAAAGATAATTCGGCTAATCTTGATTGCCCATAGGCTCTCTTTTCCCTGACAATATAGTCCTGTTTTACTTTCTCAACTTTCTCCTCCTGTTCAACTGTTACGGCTTTATGATTCCAAACTCTTAATACCGGTCGACGCCAAGTTTGAATAATATTTAGAACAAAAAGATGAAACGGTCGTCCATTAACTTTAACAAAAGCAAAAACTACGGCAATAATGAAAATGGGAATTGAAAGTGCCAAAAAAAGAGAAAAATCAAAAATCCGAAAATTAAGGGCGATGAGCAAGGTCGCGCCAAGTAAAATCAAAAACTGTCTGGCAGTTATCGGCCCGATAATTTTCGCCTCAACATCGATAAATTGTGGTACGACAAATTGCTGCATGACATTAAAATTAGAATGACAAACGACTGTTCAAGCCGGAAATTGCTTCAATTTCTTCAAGATTAAGGTACGGCTTATTAGCTTTCTGGCGATTTAAAATAGCCTCTTTCAGGGATATTCCCTCCATAACCGCTTCTTGCCCGATTTTTAGGTACAAACGATTTGTTTCACTTTTTCGCCAGGCGCTCACTCCTTGTATCATTTTATCATAGCCATCTCTTTCCAACAATTTTATTTTAGCAAAAATCTTATCGGTAATTTCAGTCGGATTGGCACCTAAACGGCGAAAATTAACTAAATCAAGAAATTGTAACTCTTCAACCGGACTCATTACCCTGGGAACGGGCTTAATATCCTGAATTCTCGGCTTGGCAGAATCACTCAACGGCTCCGGTCTTTTAAAGTTTAAATTAACAGGAAGCTGCTCAACCTCTTCTTTCGGCTCGGAAAACTTCTGGACTTGTTCCGACTCATCAGGAATTATTTCCGACTTAATTTCTGTCTTTTCTATTTTAGCTTCAACCGGTAAGTCGAGAGGGGGCATTTCTGCAACCTTAACCGGTTCCGGCTGTTTAACTTTCTCAGGGGTTTTAACCGGCTCTTCTTTCTTAATTGGGGCCGCTGCCAATAACAGTTCTTTTTCTTCTAATGGCAGCAATTCTATTTCATCAGGAGCTTCAAGCTCCTTAATTTTACTTTCTTTTTTACGAGGAGAAACTTTATCTAAATCAATTTTAGCAAGAGATTCGCCTGATTCAAGAATCGGCTTCTTCATGGCCTCAATCGATTTTTTCAAATCATAACCGCCTAAAGCCGGCTTTTCGCCGCTTGGCAAAGCCGCTGATTCGGCCTGCATAATGATACGATCAAGCTTAGCTTTTGAGGCGGCCCTTTCTTCATCGTTTTTATCAAAAGGCGCTGATTTTGGAATAGCTATTTTACCGGCCAAAGCCTTAAATAATTTTTCAATTTCCAAATCAGACAAATTTAATCCTCCAAACTCAACTTTTTTAGATAATGAAGCGCGAGTATCTATTTTACTCCTGATGCCTTTTTGATAAGTTGATAATATTTTCTCAAGGCGCTCAAAAAGATCGGAGCTCGGCAAAATTATCCCTGCCGCTTTTATGGCAGAAACAACGCTTTCATCCTTTGCCGGTGCTGATGCTGGCGTTGGTGTTGGTGTTGGCGCAGAAAGTGGCGTTTGAATTATCGGCGCCACGACAGGAGCCTTGGATTGTAATTTAATACCAAGATGATCAGCCGCCAAAGAGAAAACTCTTTCGAGTAATTCTTGATTCAATTTTTTAGCCTCTTCATCATTTAAAGAAAATTCATTGCGGAAATAATCAACTAATGAGTCAATGGGGATTGATTTAACCATGACCTTCATGACTAAGGCAGCCAAGTCTACTCGGTACTTCGACTCCATATCCAAAATAGAGCGCATCGCTTCCGGGCCGGAAACTTTATCGCGCAACTCTTTTGGCAAACTATTAAACTTTTGCAAATAGTCAAACATGGCAATTATATCATCTATTATTTTTTAATTTTAAGACGTCTGATTTCTTCTTCGATCGCCTTATATTCTAAACTATCGGGACGGTAATTTTTTAAAGCCTCGGAAAGCATTGAAATTCCCGATAAAAATTCTTTTTCCGGAGTCTCAACAGCTGCGGTTTCTTTTTTTGGAATATCTGCCTTAACACTATCATCACTCTTTTCTACCGTCTTACCTCTTTTAAGCAAACTATCTTCAGGCAGTTCAAACGGAAAAATCTGCCATTTTTCCGGCAACAAACCCTCCATGCTTTCCGGGAAAAAAGTAATATTGCGATACAAATGCAACACGCCGCTTAGCAGACTCTTATCCGAAGCGCTCAATTTACTGGCATTGGCAGAAGTATCAAGATACTGAGCTAAGGTTATTTCGCTAAACATGTCAGAACCGTTAGTCTTGATAAAATCCTTAATCCAGTTAGCTATACTTGGAGCGATTTCCTTGCCGTCAACAACAATATTTTTTTTGCTAATAAGTTCTTTGCTTGATAAAATTACGCGGCTTGCCTCTTCTTTAAATCCTTCGGAATTAAAAAGAAGATAAATGAAACCGCTATTTAAAGCTGACGAAGCAGAAAATGATTTGGTTTTCAAAATATCTATAATATTATCAGACAAAAGATCAATAATATAATCGCGCTCTTCTTTCTCATCCAAATCTTCTTCAAACTTTTCCATTATACTATCAAGCTCTTCTCCGTTTTTCTCATCTATTAAAATATCCAAACCTTCCAACCAATAGTTATAATTTTCCGTCTTGCCTCCAGCTTTAACGATTTCAATATAAACCTTGGTATCGGCGTCGTCTTTCTTTTCAACATAAGAAGCAATCGGCAACAAAAGGCGGCCAAGAAAATCAAACCAAAAACGTTTTAAATTGATTCCAGTCAAATTAAAATTTTTAATTTTATCCTGTAAAGCTTTTAAATCAAAATCCGAGTTAACCGCCAAGAAAACAAGAGAATAAACATCGTCGGCGGGGATATTGTATTCATCGGCCAGACCAAGAATTGCCTGCCCGCTTAATTCGGAAGCATAATAAAGCTTAGCTTCTTCCGGAAGCTTGGAAAATTTTTCTGTAAATCTGTCATCGATGATAGCCATATATCTTCTTATTAAGTAATGTTAGGACCGCCACCCATTCCCCCGCCGGCTGTGTTGGCTCCAGGTTGCGGGTTATTCAAATTCTGGGTTATGTTAGGACGAGCTCCTCCGCTACCCATAGGAACGAACATTGTCCCATTCCAAGTGAAACCGGCCGGTGCCGGACCGGGAGCCGGACGACCGCCGCCAGAAGAACTTCCCGTGCCGGAAGAAGATCCGCCGGAAGAAGTATTATTTGCAGATCCCGATTGAGATTGTCCGGAATTTCTATTATTTGCCGCCTGATTTCTGCTAACTGCCTGCATCATGCCAAGCTGCCTTCTAATATCTTTAGCCAAAGGACCGTTGCCATTTAAGAATGTTTGCGTATCTTTATCAAAAGAATCGATATTCTTTCCTGACGTTACAAAAGTGTTAATGATAGATTGCTTTTTATCCGCATCATCGCCAGTAAAGACATCCGACAATTCAGAAGCTGTGAAGCTGCGCAAAATCTTCTCTCTTTGCTCTTGTTGAGCCTGAGTTGGCGTGCCATTAGCAGAAATACCAACCGCTTCATCAATATGTCTGACTCTGGCAATTTTTTTCATTGCTTCCATCTTATGGAACTGGGCATTTTCTTTAGCAATCTTACCGGCCTCCGTTCCATCATCTAAGGCATCGGCATTTATATTAGCTTCAGCCTTCATGGCATTAACCAAATCATTCTTTTTACCAGGACTGCTAATAGCGGCAAACTGCTTGGCAAATTCTTTAGGCTTCATAAACGAAGCTAATGATGCCCCCATCTGTTTAATAGCACCGGAATCCAAGGAGTCGATATTAACCTTGCCACTCTCAATATCTTTAATAATAGACTGTTCAGCCTTCTTCTTCTTATCCGGGTCACTGGAACGCAAATCATCAAATCTCTTTGTAGCGGAAACATTGTTAGTTTTAGCAATCGATTCAAAACGAGCCGCTAACTTTTTATCTTTTATATTACCGTCTTTATCGGCTCCGACATCATTTTTAATTTGCTGTTTTCTCTTCTGGGCTTCCTCAGACGACAATAAGCCGCGGGACATCGCTTCCATAGCGGCAGCGGCACGACCAAGTTTATCCAAAGAAAGATCGTCCATCTTAGCTACAACCTCATCATCAGAATCATCTTTCATGTTTTCCATATCCGTCTTAACCTGATTATCTCTCCAGCTTGAACCTTTGGATAAATCGTAATCACCCATTGTTGCTAATTTTTTCTTACCCTTATAAGCACCGGCCACTCCTCCGCCCAACATGGCTGCACTGGCTAAAGCAGCAGAAATACCAGCTCCTCCGGTCAATAACCCAACACCAACACCGGCCGTGATTAAACCGGCCTTAATCCATTTATCAGTTCTCTGCTGTTTTTTCATTTGAACAGCCGCAGCAGCGCTGGCAGTTTCTGCCTCTTGTTTTAAGGTTTCAGTTTTCTTATTTACAACCTTTGACATCATTTCCTGGTTCATGGTAGCGCCGGTCGAAGTGTGTTGCCAGGTTTTCTTTTCTTCATTGTAAGCCCAGTCACCAATCTTACCATCCTTACGACTTAAATTAGTTTGTATGTCAGCAATCTGTTGGCGTTTATTTTGAGCTTCTGTGTTAAGGGCATTAGCTCTGTCACCCGCCCTATTCAAACCAACTTTACTCTTTGACCAATTCAAGGCTTGATTAACATTTGTGCCAACCGCTTTCTTGACGGCGCCAATGCCACCGGCCAACTTTTCGGCACCAAGCTGATAACTGGCCTGTTTTCTGGCTTGACGCATAGCGCCATAATTTTTGGCAACGTTTTTCGCATAGGTGTATCCGGTAGCCCCGGCAACACCGGCGATACCAATGCTCTTAGCCTTATTAACCGCCGTCATACCCTTGCTGGCAATTGAACCAGCAGCACCTCCCATTTCTTGAGAAATTTTCAAACCACCCAAAAGCATTCCGATAGCGATAACAAATTTAATTAAAGCTCCCGGAGTTGAAGATTCGGTCATAGCAACAGCGGTGTCATCGGCTGATGTTCCAGTTGAATTAGCGAACTCATTGCCGGCCGCTGCATCAAGAGCTTCCTGTTCTTGTTGAGTTATCTGATCGGCATTTAAGGCAGCTAAAGACAACCAGATAAAAAAGGCTAAGACCGGGCCAACAATTAAATTACTGGTAAAATCTTTCCACCATTTTTCAGAATACGATTTCCCGCCCGGAAAAGCAGCCATGAGATAGGCGAGCGGCGACAAAACAACATAAATCCAAATCATGACGATGCGCATAACTAGCATCACCATCATGGTTGTAATAACAATCAAGGCAATAATGATATAAATCAAGCCGAGCAGGTAAGCGCCGACAATCTGCCAAAAACCAGAATCAGGGCCCTCTTTATCGAGCTTCAATATCGTATCAATACCCAAAACAGTTGTCATGTTAGCCCCGCCAATATCTTTGAAAGAGTTAACGAAAGTTAACATCACAACTTGAGCAACATCAATTAAAAGGCCGCAAATGGTCTTGGAAAAATTAATCAAAACGGCCATCATTATCAACTTCGGCAGCCATTTCTTGTAGTTATAACTCTCTATATTTAAAATCGTACCAAAAGCGATTATAAGCAAAACGACAACAAAAAACATGTTGCATAAATCACGCACCATGATCCAGCCGTAAGTGACGGCACCGGAATTAATAAAGTTGGAATAGGAAGCAACAAAAACAAGGGCTTTAATAACAAGAATCAATAGAAGACCGACTGCACTAATTAATACACCCAAAATTCCTCCTATTAATTTAACAATGCCGTCATTAAAAGCATCAGCTCTCGCTTCCGGAACTACAAAAAATAAGCCAAGAAAAACTGCCGTAGAAACTAGGGCAATTATTTTTTTCTTTTTCATAATCAAGTTTATAATCTTTTTCATCTTATTTTTTTCTATACCTAACTGCTTGTCAATCAAGAAAAAATTCCTGTAAACCAACCCTTAACCATATCTACTAAGAAATCAGCTACCCCGGCTATCATGGCAATAATGGCTAATATGGCAAGAACTATCAAAAAACATCCAAAATTACAGCAAGCAACGCCCATCGGCTCAGACATTGTTATCATTTTAGTCTCTTTCTTCTCGCCTCCAAGTTTTGGTGCTGGTTTTTTTACACCAGGTTTATCAAACCACTCCTCTCCCAATTTACAAAACATTGTTTTACCAAGCACCTGTCTTAAAAAAATGTGCGCATCTATCCACAAAAGTGTTAAGCCAAAAGATGGAATTAAATTTAGCCAAGCCGAGCGCAATAAAGAGCTCATCCGCATCCTAATCGGATTTGGCTTTTCAACCGACAGAGCTCCTTTTTTCATTGCATCTTTCTTGGCTTTATCCATTCGAACTGCTTCACGCAAAGACTGGGGCTGATTAGTGTTTTTATTATCCAAAGCACTAGGAGCATTAGCAGATCCAGTTATAGAACTAAAAGAGCCTGGCGTATTTCGTTTTTCTTCAGCATCTTGAAATGATTGATCTCGATCCTCTACTAGCTCAGAGATTTCTTGCCCTAAATATTCATTCTCATGCATAAAAAATTAAAATTACTCCATACAGACATTATACTCTATTCAAGGTACTTTTAACAGCAAAAAATCCGCTTAAAATCTTCTATTGACAGTCGAAACTCCTCCCCAATTGTCATAAGCTTTTATTACTATATCAAGAGGGCTCCTATCGCCACTATAATAGTGATAGAAAACATGAGGATTATTGGCAGAAGGACGACTATCCTGATCGGTCACAACTTGCTTATTACCATCGCCCCAATCAATCATAATTTGCTTTAAAGGCTGACGATCTTTATCCACGGCAGTGTTGAATTCTAAACGATAATTACTGCGCTTTATTCCATTCCCCCCAGTAACTTTAACCGAAGAATTTCCATGATAAAGCCCAAGAACATTAATACTAGGATTAACGCCCGATGGAATTCCGAAAAAATATCCGGCCGCACTCTGATAACCATTAGAACCAAACTGATAAGCAACCGGAGCCTGTAAGAACAATTGGCCTAAAATGCCATTAGCGCCATTTAATAATTGAATTTTGGTATTATCATTTGTATAATCATCAATATTCCACAAAGGCAGGCAAGTACCATAAGACCCGCAGGATTGTTTAGCTAAATAAAAGCCGGAATTTTCACCAAACATTTTATTGTCAATCAAACAATAAACATCGGGGTTGGCGCTACAATACCCAACTCTTTTGCAATTTAAAGAGCGTTCATCGCTAGAAGCATGCTCATCACTAGAAGTATCGCAACCATAAGGGCGACCAGCAAATATTTCTTGATTTGCTTTTAAAGAATATTGATTATTAAGCGGAACACGCGAACTGCCAATTAAATTAAAATCATCAGGCCAAGAAGCGGCGCCAAAAGGAATATCACCAAGATTTCTAACGTAACTTCTATAATCAACGCCATTTATTACATTGAATAAAGTTAAGTCTGAATAAGAAGTGTAAGGCGAGTCTTTTCCAATGCGATAAGTCCAAGCTTTATTATCGCCGCTACTAGAAACTGTCTCTACAAATTTATTACAAGTAAGATTAAAGGTTTCATCGATATCGCCACTAGAAATTTTCTTCAAACCATCAACGCTGGCCGGAATGCCATTATTATAATCCAAGACCAAAATCGGCGGATTATTATTAAAAGCTTCGTTAAAACCGATGGGGCTATCTTCGGCTCTTGTCGCTCCTCCAGAGCTAGCATCAAATCCATCAGCTAAATACCACCCATCAGTAAACGGCACAATTTTATTTTGACCATCATAACTTAAAATAGGCTCTCCAATATCTGCCACAAAGCGTTTATAATTTTTATCACTTTGTATGTTCAAAGGAATACAAAATTGAGTTAAAGCAACGTCGTCTCTTCTAAACCATTCCGGATGCTCCTGTTTTAAATCTTGTATTATTAATAAAAAGTATTTATCTGAACCACATGACTCAACAACGTCCTTTCTTCGTCCACCCACATCAGTTGCACCACTTTTGTCACATGTGACTTCTTTTGTCTTTGTTTTTGGAAGTTGTACTGTTGCGGTTCCTGAATAATCTCCATCACTCTGATCATCACCTTCTCCCGGTAAAGTACCATCAACATTAACACTTACCTCTCCTTGATCAGGCTCAAGTTCTACACCTTGCGTTCCCGTAATAATGGTTTGTGAATAAATCGTCGTGCAATAATTTCTAGCTCTTTCAGGATAAAGACATTTTCTGACAGCAAGACAATCTTTATCATTTTTTCTTTCTACACTTTGATAAACTATCGCCGCTTTTCTCTTTTCCAAAAGTTCAAAATTAGTACTGACTTCCGTACAATAATTCAAAGGATATTTACCGGTATAACCGGCCTTAGAACTAATAAGCCTTGAAGAAGATATCTTCTCAATTGGATACCACATCTGACAGACATTCGGATTAGCTAAGTCATATTCCAAGCAATAACCTTCAAGGCCGTTTCTAACAACAGTATTATCTTTATCATAACAACTCAAACTTTCTGAAGTTGGGTACAAACGGCAATCACGGGAAACGACTTTATTCTTGGCAGTTTCAAGAACAGGTTCAATATTTATATCATCAAAATAAACCGATGAGGCGCCGCTTGAATCACCGTCAGTACCAAGATAAATTTGAATTTTAACATTATCAGTAAGGGTTTCGAAATTCAAAACCTTTCTTTCCCAACCTTTTTTAGAAGATGTGGCGCTATTAATATAGGTATCATAGCTAGTTATATCCCCGGTTGCAGCATCCATTGTCTTTATACCGTAAACTAATATTTTAGCTAATGATTGCGAACCCTTAGTGTTAACCAAGAAATTAATATAATATTTGCCTTTCTGAGGCAAGACAACATATGAAGAACGGCTCTGAGGTGATATAAATTGAGAATCACCAACGCGCAAATACTGCTTGCCCTGAGCAGGATAATCTGTCGGAGCGCCAATCGGTTCATTTACAATATTATCTTTGGCTATTCCTTCATCAAAAACGCAATTATTATTACCGGACAAGACAGGATTATTGCCGGACTTCTTAACGCAATTTAAAGCCGGAACAGTGCTCTCAAAATCATAGTGAGCCTCAGTATTTAAACCGACTTCTTTGATATTATTGAAATAATACTGATTGGCAATCGCATAACCGGAAGCATTCTTATCCTTCTTTGGATCAAAGGCAGCCGGTTGATTTTCAGAATAGGCAATAATATTAGCACAATCATTTTTATCATCCAGCATGCCGCACTCAGCCATTGAATAGCAAGAACTATTACCGGTCTCCTCATTAAGACCATAAGAGGTGCAAGTCAACCACTTAGAACAAACTCTATCCGGTCTAACTTTAATTAATTGATTAGCAGAATAAGGACCAACATTAACAGCTGGCGTTTTGCCATCAGAGGTTGCATCGGCATTAAAAACGTTTTTATTATATCCAGAAGAACCAACAATACTTCTTTCATTAAACAATACACAACCACTATCAAAATTAGATACCCCGGCACAACTTGATTTATCAACACTATCGGCTATGTTATAGCTGATTGCCAGCTCTCTAACTTCCAAATTAATATTGGCATTAGCGCCCTTAATTTTAACGGAATAATTATCCATGGAATGGAAGATTATTGGCTGATTGGCGGTTGTCAAAGTTAAAAGTCTTCTGTCAGTTGTAGTGGCAATATTATTATTAGCGTCTAAAACTCTAATATCACGAACGAAAGCTAAGCTTGGGCCGGCGGCATAAGAGCCGTTGGAGTTATTTTTGGCACCAAAGACATAGAGCTTATTTCTATCAAGTTCAACTACCTGTTCATCGCCGTCCACCTGATCCAAAGTTCCGGAAATATTCGGCCATTTATCTTCACCCCAACCAGTTTTTTTATTACCATTATTTGGATCGGGGGCATAACTTGGATTATAAACCAAGTTAGAATTGAAACGGCTAACAGGATCAATAAATTCGGTACAACCCGAATAAGCAGCATCGCAAATACCGGTCGATTTATCAGGCACAGGAACAATACCGCCAGAACCACCCAGGCCAATTGTCTTTAAATAGGAAACGGAACAATTGTAATCATTATTATCCGTGATACAAGTGGCAATTCCACAATCGGCATCACTGGAACAAATTGGCGCGGTCTGTTCATCGCCGGCAATCTTTCCGTTATTATCCTTATCACAACGTTTAACAGCAATTTTGTACCAAGACTTTCCAATAACACTTGGATCTTTGCTTTCACGATAAACACAAACGTTATTTCCCGGATTCTTGAAATAAGAAACACTGCCGCTCTTATTATCTTTATATTCTTCGCAACCGACATCATCAACGCCACAAAGAGTGCGATTGTAATTATCAGGATTATTAAGTTTAAAGACATCAGACCAGCTTAAATTATTGCCGGTGCCAAGTCCCTGCCCTAAACGACTGCAGCCAAGATCGGCCTGCAAACAGTTTTTGGACTTATCATAAACGACATATAAAGCGCTATCTCTATCAACCTTGACGCAATCACCTTCACCAGAATCGCAAGTGCCATTGCCATTTGTGTCTTTCCAGATTCCGGGACCGGATGGACTATAATTCTTTGTGTCTATCATTTGTTCACAGCCGACAGAAGAGTCTTGGCACAACTTAGAAAAATTATGCAAACTATGTTTCAAGTTATCCTTATCGGTATATTGCGAACAGCCGAGATTATAGTCAGCTCCCTGATAATTACCGAGGTTGTCGTAATAACAGACATTTGGAATCTGGCTTGAACCTTCAAGCAAATAATAACGATTAGAAATTTCATTAATAACAACATCGTCAATCCAGAAACTTTGGCTATCCGAGTTCGAAGCAATATTCAATGTTACATCGACATCGCCTTCAAAATCAAAAGAGGAAAGATTGACATTATATACCCTCCATTCATTGCCGCCTTTTATAATTAAAGGATTTTTTTCAGTACTTAAATCTCCGGCCGCCAAGAAATATGACTTTTCTTTTGTGTTTTCATTGCGGAAGAAAATATTTAAAGAAGCATCGTTTTCGGCTCGAGCCATTAATCTTATCGTATAAGCCCTACCGCTTTCAAAATCATAATTAACGGCAGCCTTAATGCTATTCTTGCTGTCAGCAGCCAAAACTCTTTCAATGACACTCTTACGACTGATATCAGAAACATCGCACGCAGTAGAAGCGGCGTTATAATATATTGATTTACCGTCTTCAAAACTGGAAATAGGGCTTGATATTAAACCGTCACTGCAATTTGATGTCCAACCATTTAATCCGTCATCGAAGCTATAGGCTGAAACGAGACGAATGTTATTACCAAAACTGCCATTATATTCACGACAACCGCTTTCAGAAGCGGAACATGTCTTACCCTCGTCAGGAATTGCCTGATACAAACAAGCTCCCTGCCCGCTATCCCAAGTTCCGCCATTCTTACAAACAATACAAGCGTTGTTGGCTGTCCAGACACCATTAGCGCTATCACAAGCCGATTCCGATTTAATGCTTTGATCGATATTGTTTCCGGTTAAACGATAGGTGTGACAATTATCGGAACAAGTTACAACTCTGGAAGCAGAACGATAAGAAACCTTTCCGCTGGCACTGGTATAACGGCGGCAATCAGGATTATATTGCGGGTCGCTGATCGGTAAATTATAAATTTCTTCAGAGCAAGAAGAGTCGGCGGCGCCAAAATTAACTAAAGGATTACCAAGACTGTCCTTCTCCAAGCTTTGCCAAGTAATTTGATTACCGTATTCCCATGTATAGAAATTGGCGCATTTATTGGTATCAGGTTTGATACATTGTCTTAAATAAACGTAGTATTCTTTACCCTCTCCGCCGGCGGCGACTTCATCGAGATTGGTAAATTCGCTGCAACCGACCGCTTCCTGAGAACAAGTTTTGCTTAAACGAGGAATAAGATTTTCAGCTTTTGCGGAATGGAAAGTGCTTTCTTTGGCAATATAAACATTATAATCAACGCACTCATTAGGACAATAATCGGAGCTGGCAACTTTGGCCGGAACGGATAAGCGGTCATAAACTCCCGTAAAGAGCTGGCAACCGACTTCATCCTGATTACATTTTCTGGCGTAATTGCTACAAACAGCCGGTGCACCGCTCTTTAAGCGATAATCTTTTTTAGCCGAAGAAACATCGGCATAACAAGAGCTTTCCAAATAAGCCGGTATTACCTTCTGGTTTATTTTAAAAGATCCATAGGCGCTAAAAGAAGTTGCCCAATCACCTAATTCAAATTTTATGTTCTTGATGTAAAAAGTGATATTGCCGCTGCCGTAACCGGTAATAGATAGGGCGGCATTGAGTAAATTTTCCTTAGAAGAGGCGGTCACGCTAACACTCTGCCAGGCATCTTTAGCGCTTACAGACTTAGAAATGTTAGCTCCGGCAGGATCAAGGGTTAAATCGACTCTATCGGCGCTGACAATATAAATGTCAGCACTTACAGTGTAATTCTGATTAGAGATAATTTGTAAATTCTCCGGAAAAGACTCTCTGGTTGAAGAAAGTTTAACCGGATTTGTGCCGCTGATTTTTGCGGCAATTGCGCTTGGCTGGGAAGGAAAATTAACGCTCATATCAACAACAGCGGCGTCACCGCCATTTATTGCCCAAGTTCCGAGTTTACCGTCAGCTGAAATACTTCCCAGCTTGGCCTCGACAAAAGTTCCGTCGACAAGCAAATTAGCTCCCCAGGTTGGTTTGACGCGTAAAAATTGAGAACATCCTTCATTGCTTGAATTACAAGCTTGCAAGTTTTTATTTAAATAAATCGTTTTAGCCGGATCCCAGGCAATACTACCGCCAGAATAAAGACCGGTTAAAGAGTATGAAGAACAACCAGCGTTATCAACGTTACAATTGCCATAATCAAGAGTATTTTTCAGATAGGCAACACTCTGCCCATTGGAAGAATTGGTAAAAGCTTGGCAAGTATTACTAATCGGCGAGCAAGAGTCGCTATCAAAACGCCAAGTTCTTCTTTCTTCATTGCAATATCCGTAAAGATCACAGCTGCCATCGGCATTTTCTTTAATACAACTCTGATTATCAGCGCAATAATCATCGGCTCGAGATACTGTTACACTGCTTAAAATATCAGCTACTCCGTTGATTCCCTTAACGCCAGGGACAATTATTGTGCTGTTTATATAGGGACCAGCTCCTTCTTTTTTGCAATAATTTAAAGGCGCTTTTAAGACCCAATTCGGATCAACCATGCCCTGGCACCAAGCCACATTTTTAGTATTGAATGACGAACTAAATTCGGTATATTCATCATTCTGATCGTAGCAAGAAATTAAATCGCCAAGAGTGGCATTCTGAATATTGCTAGATGATGCAAAAGCATTTTCAATTGCTACTTCCCAACCAAGAGGGAGGATTCTGTATTTTCTTAAAATTTTAACATTGCGTAAAGAATAATGAGAGTTGAAAGCACCGGGAATAACTTCTTTTTCAATCTTCCAATTAGCATGCAAAAGGCCTTCCTTAACAGCTTCGGCAACTGTTTTCTTTTCCGTTATCGCTTGCAAGAAGCCATCATCAATAACGCAATTATCCGGCGCCGGGTTATTAGGATTAACGCAGGAAGCGAGTTTAGCTAAAACATCATAATCGCTTTTAGCATCAAATTTCGGCTCAATAAGAATCCTGGTTTTTTCCTTCATTGAAGACATGCCATAAACAACATTCGGATCGGCAGTGTAATCAGTGACGGCCGTTGAGCTCTTCTTCTCGGCTAATTTGCGCATTAAATTATTATAAGCGCTAATAGCTAACTGATTTAAGAAAATATTAGAGGCATCAACTAAGATATCACCGGTTGTTTTACCAAAATTCTGGATTCTGATGGCTCTGGCGTCAGCTTCAGCTTTTTGAGCGGCATCGGGCGTCCCCTTCAATTCTCCGGCGATATTGCGGACATCAATCCAGCCGCCGCTTTCCGTAACTTCAGTTCTCTTAATGTCTTTTTCATACTGAGCGCTTTCCGCGATATCGGAACGGGCCAAGAAATAAATACCCAAATCATTACCACGCGGATCAAAGATGTTACCGATATTGTTTAGATAATCGCCGCTTTGAATAGCCTCCCATTTCTTGGTAAAGTCATCACCCCAATTATTAACTATTTCAGTGGCGGTACAATTCGGCCCTTCCGGTCTGGTTTGGTCAACTAAGCCTAAGCTGATTTTCAATTTAACTTCGATGGAAGACGGCTGGCAAACATTAAAAGAAGCGGCATCTATGCCGGTATCAATCGCGCGATTAGAAAGGCCGTAAGCGCCGCCGCTCGCACAATTGGTTGCTCCTTTCTGACATTGATTAATACAAAGATATTGGGAAGAAGTTTTGTCGCCGCTTAAAGCTCCCTGAGCGAAAGCATCGAGCAATGACTGCTCGGCCGGGCTTGCCGCATTTGGAAATGTTGACTTATAACAAGCTTGATAACATTTGTTCATCTTCTCGGAGCATGTTCCGTCTTCCTGAGCGCTGATATTGTTAACAAAAGTCTCCAAGAACTGTCCAGCCGCCTCGTCGCCGATCTTGGAAATATAAGTTTTTAAATCTTCTTTAACAAAAAGCGGCTTCTGACCATCGCCACCGGAACCAATATAATTGGCAGCGTCATAAGCAATCTTATTTAAAGAAGTGGCCAAAGTTCTGTTAAATGCGATGGAGCCGGCTTTTTTAATTATCTTGCCGATTTTAGTTTCAAAAAAACTTTTAATCGCTTGAGCCAAATTACCAGGATCAGAAACTATAGCCTGAGCAGAAACCGGTTTGATTGAGGCAGAAAATATAGACAAAGAAAAAAGGCAAACCATTATGATGGCCAGCCATTTCTTGCGAGAGGATTTATCGACTTTTCCCAAACCCGCTTTTCTATTTCCAAATAAAGAGACTTTCATTTTGATTATCTTTATTTTTTATAAATAATTTTTATTCAACAGAACTGCTTTCCGCCGCTTCCTGACTTTTATCGGCCACGGCTTGTAAATATATAGCTTTCAATTCATCATCACTAATTTGATTAACATCTTCTTCTTTTAAACCATTACTGATGAGCATGGAACGTAAAATAGCCACATCTATTTCACCAGTTCCTATACTGTCAATAATTTTTTCCTCATCAGTACCAAGAGAAGTCGCTGTTCCCGAAGATATTTCCGGTAAAGTAATTATCGGCGTCGAACTGGCTTGAGAAAGATTATCGTTTAGACCATAACAGTCGGTGCCCTTGGGGCAAGTTGGGTCGGAAAAATTTTGCACCTCTTCATAATCAGATAAGCCGTCAGAGTCCGTGTCTTCCAAATAAGGAGATGTTTTATAAACATTTATTTCATCGTAATCCGATAAACCATCACCATCAGTGTCTCGCGTTTGCAGAACCGACAAATAACGTTCTTCAACACTACTTTCAGAAGATGAGCCAGCATCGGAAATTTTGAAAGGGCGTTTAATGCGCGAGCTCATTTGATAGAAGCCCATGCCAACAAAAAAAACGCCCATAACGGCTAAAAGAATAACGGCCGCTTTCCGCGTTTTTATAGATTTTTCCTGATCCCGGCCGATTTGATTTTTTAAATTAAAATCTGGCTGGTAATTGTTTTCCGGCATAAGGAATGTGGTTAAAATTCATTCTCATTATACCATAAACGGCAAGAGCGCCGCAAATAATTTTTTGAAATCTTCCAAAGATAAATCTTCAGCGCGACGCTTCGGATCTATTCCCGCTTTTAACATTGAAGATTCAAGTTCAAGCGGTTTTATTTTCAAACCGGCTGATAGGTTATTGCGCAACATTTTTCGCTTGGAACTAAAAGCCATCTTCGCCAAGCGGAAGAACTTTTTATCTTCTGCGGGATCATATTGCTTGCCGCTCAAAGTCACTTTAATAACCGAACTATCCACTTCCGGTTCCGGCCAAAAGTTCCCGGCTTTTACTTCCCTAATAATTTCCGCCTGGCCATAGTAAGCAACCGAAAGAGCCAAGAGATTATTATCAGGAGCTTTCGCAATCATGCGATGTGCCACCTCTTTTTGCAGCATCAGAGTTAGGGATTCCGGCTTAAATTTAGCTGATAAAAAAGTACGTAAAAAAATTGAAGTTATGTTATAAGGAAGATTGGCAACAATTTTATATTGACGACCACTAAACTCTATTTTCTGTAAATAATTTTCCAAATCAAAGGTCATTATATCTTCATTAACGATATGAACGTTTTCAATGTCATTGGAATCAATAGCCATTTTAAGATAAGCGGCCAACTTATCATCAAGTTCAACGGCAATAACTTTTTTTGCTATTTTAGCTAATTTTGCTGTCAAAAAACCCAAACCTGGTCCAACTTCCAAAATCAAATCATCAGCCGAAACCCCCGCGGCTTTAACAATATCATCATAAATTTTTTCGGTGATTAAAAAATTCTGACCCTTAGAACGGCTTGGCTTTATTTCCAGCATCTTGCAGATTTCTTTACTTGTTTTTAGTAATTCTGACATTTTTATTTAACAACTATGTTTAAAAGTTTAGCAGGGACAAAAATATTTTTGACAATTTCTTTGCCGCTTAAGTGTGCTTTAATATTTTCATTTTGCATCGCCAAAGACAAAGCTTGATCGGCGTTTATAGCAGCATCCACTTCAATTGTGGCACGCAATTTACCATTAACCTGAAGAACTAAATTAATAGTTTTATTTTTAATAAGTTCGGCAGAAAACTCCGGCCAAGCTTCTTGGCAAACACTATTCTTCTCTCCTAAAGAAGACCAGATTTCTTCGCATAAATGAGGGGCGAAGGGCGAAACAAGCTTTAAGAAAGCCTTAAAATCATCTATTTTTAAAGGAGAAACATTATTTTTCGTTTTATAATCAATCATTTCGTTAAGCATAATCATTAAAGCGGAAATAGCCGTATTAAAAGCAAAATTTTCAATATCATCGCCCACTTTTTTGATTGTTTTATGAAGTAAAGATAAAACTTTTTCATCACTTTTTTCTGGCTCAACAAAAGATTCGGCAAACTTTGAGATTCTTTCCAAAAATTTTCTGGTTCCACTAAGCCCCTGAGTACTCCAATTAACTGCTTGATCAAAAGGGCCCATAAACATTTCATAAACGCGCAAAGCATCGGCGCCATAAGTGTCAGCAATATCACTTGGGTTAACAACATTACCCCAGCGCTTGGACATTTTGCGTCCATCTTCTCCCATAATCAAACCAACGTGCTGAAGTTTTGTAAAAGGTTCTTCATAACTAACCACCCCGATATCAAAAAGGAATTTATGCCAAAAACGAGCATAAATAAGATGGCGGGTGGCATGTTCAGCGCCGCCAACATAGAAATCAACCGGTGACCAATACTTTTCCTTATCTTTATCAACCAGAGCTTCATCATTATTTGGATCAATATAACGCAAATAATACCAGCAAGAACCGCCCCATTGCGGCATAGTATTGGTCTCTCTCTTAGCTGAACCACCACATTGCGGGCAAGTTGTGTTCACCCAATCACTAATAGTCGCTAAGGGTGATTCACCAGTTCCACTTGGTTCATAACTCTCTACATCAGGCAAAAGCACTGGTAATTCATTTTCTGGGACAGCCACAACGCCACATTTTTCACAATGAACGAGAGGGATTGGTTCGCCCCAATATCTCTGACGAGAAAAGACCCAATCTTTCAATTTATAATTTATTTTGCGATCACCTTTTTTATTGGCGATTAACCAATCAGTCATTTTTTGACGTGCCTCAGCTGATTTTAAATTGCTAAATTCACCAGAATCAATTAAAACTCCATCTTCAGTGTAAGCTGTGGCCGCATTAAAAAAACCAGTATCTTCTGGAGCAATTGATTGCCTAATTTCAATCCCGTATTTATTAGCAAATTCAAAATCTCTTTCGTCATGAGCTGGAACAGCCATAACAGCCCCGGTGCCATAAGAATTTAAAACGTAGTCAGCCGCAAAAACCTTAACTTTCTCGTTATTAAAAGGATTAATCGCAAAAACGCCTTCCAAAACTACACCGCTCTTATCTTTGTTTAAATCGGTACGTTGCAAATCGCTTTTGTTTTTAACTTCTTCAATATAAGCGGAAACAGCCGAAAAATTAGTAATTTTATCTTTTAATTCTTCAATTAACTTATTCTCCGGAGCAATAACGACATAGGTGCAACCAAAAATAGTGTCGACGCGAGTTGTAAAAACCTTAATAATCCTATCGCTTCCATCAATTAAAAAATCGACCTCGGCGCCTTCGCTACGTCCAATCCAATTTCTTTGCATTTCTTTAATTGAATCTTCCCATTCCGGCAATTTATCAAGGTCATAAAGCAAACGGTCGGCATAATCAGTAATCTTTAAAACCCATTGGCGCATCGGTTTCTGCTCAACAACACTGCCGCAACGCTCGCATAAACCGTTTTCCAAATCTTCATTAGCTAAACCAGTTTGACAAGACGGGCACCAATTAATCGGTTCATGTGATTCGTAAGCCAGACCCTTTTTATACATCTGTAAAAAAATCCATTGTGTCCACTTATAAAAAGCCGGATCGGTTGTGTTTACTTCCCTTTCCCAATCATAAGACAAGCCCAGGCGCTGAATTTGAGTCTTATAATTTAAAACGTTTTGATCGGTTGATATTTTTGGATGAACTTTATTCTTAATAGCATAATTTTCTGCCGGCAGACCGAAAGCGTCCCAGCCCATTGGATGAAGGACATTAAAACCCTTTAATCTCTTATATCTGGCAAAAATATCGGTGGCAATATAGCCTTTTGGATGCCCAACGTGGAGACCGACCCCGGAAGGATAAGGAAACATGTCCAAAATGTAATATTTTGGTTTATCGTTTGAAGATAGGGTTCTGTAAACAGCATTTTTATCCCAAATTTCCTGCCATTTTTTTTCCAGGCTTTTATGGTCGTACATATGGCTAAATTTCTAAGCCGATCGGCGCATGGTCCGAACCGCTAATTTTATCTAAAATATAAGCTTTTTTTATTGATTTCTTCAGTTTAGCCGATACGCAAAAATAGTCAATCCGCCACCCAACATTTCGCGCTCTCGCTCCGGCACGGAAGCTCCACCAAGAATATTGGGCTTTATCAGGATTAATTTCCCTAAATGTGTCAATAAAGCCAAGTTTTAATAAATCAGTAAAAGATTCTCTTTCCTCGAGCGTAAAACCGCTTTCGCCTTCATTCTGCTTAGGCCTGGCTAAATCAATTTCTCGGTGCGCTACATTGAAATCACCGGTGATAATTACCGGCTTCTTTTTCTCCAATTTTTTAGCTAATTGCCACATTGCCTTATTGAATTCAATCTTATAATCAAGTCTGGACAAATCGGCGCGTGAATTTGGAAAATAGGCATTTATAAGATAGAAATCAGGAGTCTCTAAAATTTGCGTTCTACCCTCAGCATCAAAATCGGCAACTCCTAAACCTTCTTTAACTCGACTGGAAGATAAGGAATCTGATAGAAGACTTTCTTTTATGAGTATTGCTGTACCGCTATAACCCGGTCTATCAGCCGGAAACCAAAATTCTTTATAATTAGAAAAATCAAAAGCGGCTAACGCAATATCTTTATGAGAAATTTTAATTTCCTGCAAGCAAAGAATATCGGGATTTTCACTTTTTAGAAAATCAACGAATCCCTTTTTTACAACCGCCCTCACTCCGTTTACATTCCAAGAAATTAATTTCATAAATAATCTTATAATATGGTATAATGCAAATATCAGAATAATTATACTTGTTGCTGATTATTTTTTCAATTTCATCGTAAAATAATATGAGCATTACGGACAGGCTAAACTATGCCAAAATGAAGGCGCGCCACCAAAAAATGCTACTGCCTTGGTATAAAAAGTGGTGGGGCGTTATTATTATAATTTTCGCTATTATTATTTTTGCGATTGTCATCTTTTCAACTTTCTACGTGGTGCAAAAAATAGAAGAAATAAAATCAGGCCGAGATGCAGAAACAATAGAAAAACTTGGCGCCGAATATTTCCGAAACATAAAAGGTGACGGAAGCAATTATTTGCTCGGCGTTCCGAGAAACTCAGAAAAAAATCCTATTGAAATAATTGAATTCGGAAATTTTTCCTGTCCATACAGCGCAATTTCCGCTCCGGCTATCAAAAACCTGGTTGAAGAAAAACCAGACCAAATACGCTTAATTTATAGAGACTATCCCGGACAAGAATCCATAATTCTTTCTCTTGGCGCCAGATGTGCCGGTGAACAAGGCAAATTCTGGGAAATGCACGATATGCTTTTTGAGCTGCAAGATGATATGTCAACTCTTTTGGAAGATTCCGAGAGACGCGATTTCTTGATTCAAATTGCAGAAATACTAAAAATCGATACAACAAAGTTTACTGCCTGCATTGATGACAAAAAATATATAAGCCAAATTAAAAAAGATTACGACGATGGAGAAAAGTTAAAAATTCAAGGCACTCCAACTTGGTTTATCAATGGCTACCAAATTACCGGCGCTCTTGACGAAGAGGCTCTCCGAACAATGTTAAGCGGTTTAATTAAATAATATGGAACAGATAAGAATACATGGCCGCGGCGGTCAAGGTGTTGTCACAGCCGCTGAACTAATCGCGATTGCCGCTTTCTATGACGGCAAAGAGGCGCAAGCTTTTCCCAACTTTGGAGTAGAAAGAACCGGTGCGCCAATTCAAGCTTTTGCCAGAATAAGCGATGAGAAGATCGTCACCAGAGAACAAATTTATGAGCCCAGTGTTTTAATTATCCAAGATTCGACTCTAATTGATAGCGTTGACGTTTTTCAAGGCATAAATTCCAATACAAAAATAATTATTAACGCTTCGGAAAATCGCTGGCCGAATTTAAAAATCAAAAGCAAACATCTATATTTTTCTCCAGCAACAGAAATTGCTTTAGAAATAATTGGTAAAAATATTGTTAACACCGTTATTCTCGGCGCCTTTGCAGAATTTACCGGCCTAGTTTCATTGGAATCTTTAGAAAAAGCTATTAAAGAAAAATTCGCCGGAAAAAAACCAGAAATTATTGAAAAAAATATTGCCGCTTTAAGACGCGCGTATAAATCATGAGGCATATGAAAAAACTTATCACTGAACCAAATAGTACGTTTGGAAATAAAACTGGTCCTTGGCGAACACACAAGCCAGTCACTGACCATAATATCTGCATTAGCTGCACTCTTTGTTCAAAGATTTGTCCTGAGGGCTGTATTGAAATGAAAAAATTGGAAAATTTTGAAAAAATGAAACCAGTAACTGATTACGATTATTGCAAAGGTTGCGGTTTATGCGCCAAAGAGTGTCCGGTGAAAGCAATTAAAATGGAAAAAGATTTCTAATATGAACAAAAAAAATCCAGAAAAGAAAATGCTTGAAGGTTCGCGAGCGGTGGCTTTGACGATCAAAAATATCGGTCCGGACGTTATTTCCGCTTATCCAATAACACCTCAAACCCACATCGTTGAAGATTTGGCAAAAATGAAAGCGGATGGCGAAGCCGATTTTGAATACTTACGAGCAGAAAGTGAGTTCGCTGCCGCTTCAATTGTTCTTGGCGCTAGTGCGACTGGATCAAGAGTTTATAGCGCCACCAGCTCCCAGGGGGTTTTGCTAATGTCAGAAGTCATCCACAACATTGCCGGTATGAGATTGCCGGTTGTTATGACTTGCGCTAATCGCGCTATTTCTGCGCCAATCAACATCTGGAATGATCATAGTGATGTGATGAGCATCAAAGATGCCGGTTTTATACAATTCTTTGCCTCTGATTTGCAAGAAGCAGTTAACCAGCATATTTTAGCTTACAAAATTGCTGAAAAAATGAATTTACCGGTCATGGTTAATATGGATGGTTTCATTCTGACCCACTCCTACGAAGCAGTTATAATTCCCAGCGCTAAAGATATTGCTAAATTTCTACCGCCTTTTAAACCGCAAAGCGGAACATATCTTGACCCAAAAAACCCTAAAACTTTCGGCGCCTTCTTCCCTCCTGCTTATTACATGGAAACCAGACAAGAGCTGCACGAAGACATGTTAAAAAGCCTAAGTTTGATTAAAAAAGAATACGCTTTATTAATCAAAACTCTTTCCTTCAAAAACAAAGACAACGGCTTAATTGAATATATCGGACCCAAAAAACCAAAAACTATTATCATCGCTCTTGGTTCGGTTTGCGGAACAATTTTAGAAACGATAAAGTCACCGAAACACAGTAAGACTGTCGGGCTAATAAAAGTTAAAACCTACCGCCCTTTCCCGCGTGAAGAAGTAAGAAAGATAATAATGCGCGCTCAAAATATTTGCGTTTACGACCGCGCTATGAGTTTTGGTCAAGCCGGGCCTTTATACAACGATGTTTGCGAATCTGCTAGGGGATTAAAAAATAATATCAAAAATTGCATTGTCGGTTTAGGTGGACGCGACATTACTTCAAAGCTAATAGAAAAAACAATTAAAGATGCTGACAAAAAAAATAAATCTCTGCAATTTTATGCTTAATTTTTTTAAAAAAACTGTCTGCTCCTCTGCTCTGCTTTTTATTTTCATTGCCCTGTTTTCTCTTGCTCTAAGCCCGATAAAAGTTTCAGCCCAAGAGGATAAATCATATGAAAAGATGTACTTTACGCCACAAGTTGAAATTCCTAATTCCGCTATCAGCGGACAGGTCCCGGTTGGAGAAATTGGTGCTGACGGCTATGTTAACAGTACTTTGTTAGCAAAATATATCAAAGGTATATATAACTACGGCTTGGGAATTGGCGGTGTTTTAGCCACTGTTATGCTGATGGTCGGCGGTTTGATTTGGCTGACTTCAGGAGGTGAATCAGGCAAAGTCGGCCAAGCCAAAAAAATAATTACCGGCAGCATTGTCGGCATGATTTTGCTATATGGCGCTTTTCTGCTTCTTAATACAATTAACCCGGAACTAGTGGAAATGAAGGGTGTAAAAGTTATAGGCATAAAAAACCAAATTAATGATGACGCAGCTGATGGAATTATAAACGATCTTAGCAACGCACCAGCTGATACTAAATTCGGTTGGGTCTGCATGTCTTCAGATTCTAAAACTTGTGCTGACACCAATCCGCCAACCATGAATTTAAGTGTTGATATTTGCTATAAAGAAAAAGGCGCTGACAGCAAACCAACTAAAAACGAGACTGATTGCCGATATATTTGGTGCTGCGGACAGAGCATTATTGATCAAACCCAAAGAAATGATTTTTGCAAAGGAGAAAGCAATGGGAAAGCTTGTCGATTAACAAGCACCGGAAATATAGGTGAAGGTTTTTGCAAAGACAATATTTGTACTCCTTGCAGAAAAGTGGGAGAAACTTGCGGTTGGAAAAATTATGAATGCGCCGGCGCTTCAGGATTTTGCGGCTCTTCCAATGATGGGACTAACTATTGCAAATGCCCCGGGGGGTCAAATTGTAAATGCGTAGATAAGCGTTTCTAGAATATAGTCAAAAGAATAGAAAAAATATTATGGCCAATAAATTCCTTTCTCCCGGACACAATGCTTGCGCCGGTTGCGGACAACTGTCTGCTGCCATGGCTGTTATGCGCGCCCTTGATGAAAACACAATAATCGCCAACGCTACCGGATGCTTAGAGGTTACAACAACAGCCTATCCACAAAGCGCTTGGGGCTTACCTTGGATACATTCTCTTTTTGAAAATGCTTCTAGCGTTGCTAGCGGAATATTGGCATCCCTTAAAAAGAAGGGTGATACAAAAACAAAAGTTATTGTTCAAGCCGGAGACGGAGGAACTTATGATATTGGTTTTGGACAAATTAGCGGTATGTGGGAAAGAGGCGAAAATATTCTCTATATCTGTTATGATACGGAAGCTTATTCAAATACCGGCATCCAAGCTTCCGGAGCAACGCCTTATGGCGCCAGCACAACAACCAGTCCAAGCGGCAAAGATTCTATTGGTTCAACTCAAAGAAAAAAGGATATGTTAGCCGTTGCTCTTGCTCACGGCTTAAAATATGTCGCCCAGACAACGGCCGGTTTTCCCGATGATATTACCAATAAAGTTAAAAAAGCCCTGGCTACACCAGGACCAAGTTATATCCAAATATTATCGCCCTGTATTCCCGGTTGGGATATTAATTATGATGAAGCGGTCATGTTTGGAAAATTAGCCGTGCAAAGCGGCTTATACCCCCTTCTTGAATACACCGACGGAAAACTAAGCGCCAGTAGTATTAGAGAGAGCTTCCAAGCTAAACCGGTTGGCGATTATTTAAAACAGCAAGGCCGCTTCAAGCATTTAAAAGATGAGGACATTGCCGCCATTCAAATATTGGCCGATGAAAATATAAAAAAATATCAGCTATGAAAACTTTTAAAAAAATATCAGCCTCAGTGCTATTAGGATTTATATTTTTTTCCCTAAGCGTCTTAATGCTGCCATTAGAAACTAAAGCGGCTGGATGTGCTTTTTCCTGTAAAGAAGGTAGTGAAGATATTACAACTTATTGCAAAAAATTATACGGTGATGGATCAAGAGTTGGGAAAACTTTCGTAACTAACGGAAGCCCAGATTGTAATATGAGCGAAGCACCACAATGCGGATTAACCGCTGTTGCGGCTTGTTGTTGCGCTCCGGATGACAGCATAATAACACCATATGATCCATCAACCTATGCCGGTACCACTGGAAATGAACCGAATAAACCACGTTATGAAAGGCCAAAGTTGCAAGTGGATATACCGGGAATAAATTTTAGTGATGTTACTTGCGTCAATAAAGGCGACGGGAGTTTTGTCTGTTCAGTATCTTGGATAAGCGATTATATCGGCGCTATTTACCAATACGCACTTGGTATCGGCGGTGTTTTAGCGGCAGTAATGTTGATGGCTGGAGGATTAATGTGGCTAATTTCCGGTGGAGACGCTTCAAGGGTGTCTAAGGCAAAAACTCTAATAACAGGCAGCGTAACCGGATTAATCATACTATTTGCTTCATATACCATACTTTATCAAGTAAATCCCGATTTAACAGTTTTTAAACCTTTACAAATAAGGAATATCGCTCCAGATACAGAACCGCTCTCTTTGGCTGGAAATTTAACTAATAGCGATGAATGCTCTGACTGTATTAAAATAACCACCATTCCAGTAAAATCAGGAAATAGCAGTATGGCTAACAAAGATTTAATAGCAAAATTAGAAAAAGTTTATCAAGCAACATCAGCCGAAATGAAATGGAGGGTCACAGAGGCTTGGCCGCCAACACAAAAACACAAATCAAAATGCCACAACAATGGAACTTGCGTTGATATCGCTTTGCTATCATCAAACAATAGCTGCGCCAACGTCGCAAAACTTCAACAAGCACTATCTAATGTTGGGTTCGACCAAATATTGAATGAATATATTAGATGTGAAGGTAAAGAAACGACCTATACCAGCGGCGACCACTTACATATAAGATAGCTTAAATAAAAACACTTGAAATAATTCCAGTGTTTTTTATTACTCCAATTATTAGACCATTCTATCCATCGCTTCATTAGCCAAATGATCCGCTTCTTTATTTTTTTCTCTCATCACGTGGATAAAAGTTACTTTTTTAAAACTCAAAGAAATGTTGTGGATTTCTAAAAACAAGGGAGCGAGTTCGGCATTTCTCACCTTGTACTCACGATTGAGTTGCTTAACAACAAGCTCGCTATCTAAATATGAAACAACTTCTTCAGCACCAAGTTCAATCGCCTTTTTAAGGGCGGCAATCAAGGCTCTGTATTCGGCTTGATTGTTAGTTGTCTCACCGAGGTATTTAGAAATTTCGGCAATCTTATTGTTTTCGGCATCATATAAGACAGCGCCGATTCCGGCCGGACCCGGATTACCGCGCGCTCCCCCATCGCTGAAAGTAATAATTTTTTTCATATATTAATTATATACATTTTTTCATGTCAATTATTTTCAGCTGGACTTCTTCCCTGCCGTTGAAAGAATTGATTTCTAAATAATAGACAAGATCAACTAAATCGCCAATCTGGTAACCTTTATAAATTTCAGCCCCGCCAAAAGCTAAAGCCCAAAAAGATTTTGTCTGGCCATCTTTAGTGTCCGATGAAAGACGCATCTTAATGTGCTGGCTTTCAAAACCCATTAAAATAATATCATCCAAACGCAAGCCGTAGGAAATAAAACGAGGCTGGGGATTGTGCTGGCCAAAAGGTGATAATTTGGAAATATCCTCTGCCAAATCATTGTTAATTTCGAAAAAATCCAACTCTGCTTCAATCTTTAATTTTGGAGTAAGCACTTGGATATCTATTTTTTCTTTGGCGATAGCAGACAATTTCTCGCGGAAAGAATTCATATTGTCTTCGCCTTTAACGGAAAATCCGCAAGCCATTGGGTGTCCGCCGTATTTGTCCAAAAAAGATGAACATTCTTCAATAGCGGCAATCAAATTAAAACCTTCAATTGAACGGCCGGAACCTTTAAAAGCAATCTTTTTCGGAACTATTTTTTTAGTTTCGGCATCAAAATCAACTTCTTCAACCAAACGCGCCACGACTAAAGTCGGACGATAGTATTTTTCGGCAATTCTGCCGGCGACTAAACCGATAACGCCTTCATTCCAAACTTGATCCGGACCGGCAATACCAACAATAAGTTCGGGTAAATTATCTTTATCAATTTGAGCTTCAACTTGTGCGCTAATTTCTTCAGTTATTTTTTGGCGACTGAGATTTCTTTCATTAAGTTCGGTGGCCAACTCTTCAGCCTCTTCTTTTTTATCAGTTGTTAAGAGAGCAAAAGCGCTATTAGCATGCGCTAGGCGACTAGCAGCATTTAAACGTGGTCCGATTTGCCAGCCAATATTCCAAGCCTCGAGTTTTTTATCGCCATTTATTTTAGAAATGGAAATTAGTTCGTTTAGACCTAGGCGCTTTTTTTCATTAAGAACTTCCAAGCCTTTTTTAACTAATAGCCTATTTTCTCCCAAAAGACTAACCATATCAGCCACCGTTCCAACAGCAACTAAA
>CAZREL010000004.1:0-35904 GCA_964599385.1 uncultured Gammaproteobacteria bacterium | reverse complement strand
AAGTTCAAGCCACCAACGAATAACTTTTTCATTTTCGTTCTTCCTAAAATTTTGAATAAAACGTAAGCCGACCTTTTCTTAAAAAAAGAGCGGGGAATTGCCCGCCTTTCTCATAAGACTGCTTACCTAAAAAGAGTATACATTATTTTTTTAAATAAGTCAAGTTAGCCTAAAAATCGCCTTTAAGCTATAATGCTTAAGTTATGACTCAAAAAGAAGCACTGAAAATATTAGAAGCGGGGCATAATGTGCTCTTAACTGGTCCAGCGGGAAGCGGGAAGACTTTTTTATTAAATAAATACATTGCACACTTAAAAAAGATGAAAATTGGAGTCGCTGTGACTGCCTCAACAGGAATCGCGGCTACTCATATAGGAGGAAGAACTATTCATTCTTGGGCGGGAATTGGAATAAAAGATTATCTCAGTTCAGGTGAGTTAAAGGCTCTTGTTAAAAGATCGTATTTAAAAAAGCAATTTGAAAAAACCAGCGTTCTTGTTATCGATGAAATTTCAATGTTACACGCTCATCGTCTTGATATGATTAATATGGTTTGCCAAGCTTTTAAAAAGAATTCTTTGGCTTTCGGCGGGATGCAAATTGTTATGTCTGGAGATTTTTTTCAACTACCGCCTATTTCATCAAGTAAAGACGAGGCAGACTTTGTCTATAAAGCAAGAATTTGGTCAGAAATGGATTTGCGAGTCTGCTATTTAGATGAACAACATCGTCAGAATGATAAAAAGATGAGTGCTATTTTAAATAGTTTTAGACAGGATAAAGTTGATTCGGAAATTGTTAACCTTCTAACGAGTCGTTTAAATCAGAAACTAAAAACCGGCATTAAACCGGTTAGATTATTTACCCACAACAGCGACGTTGACTCAATTAATAATGAAGAGCTAAATAAAATATCAGCCCCAGAATTTTCCTATCAAATGACAAACGAAGGGGAAAAGAAGATAGTTGAATCTTTGAAAAAGAACTGTTTGGTTCCTGAATATTTAACTCTTAAACGAGGCGCTCTTGTAATGTTTGTTAAGAATAAATTTAATGAAGATAAGGTTGTTTATGTTAACGGTACAACTGGAAAAGTAATTGATTTTGATGAAAATAGATACCCGATTGTTCGCTTAAGAAATGGGGAAGAAATTGTCGTGTTTCCAGACAGCTGGACGATTGATGATGAAAACAAGGTGCTCGCCAAGATTACCCAGATACCTCTTCGCTTAGCCTGGGCGATTACTGTTCACAAGAGTCAGGGAATGACCCTAGAAGCCGCTGAAATCGATTTGAGTCGCTCTTTTGGTTATGGAATGGGTTATGTAGCTCTTTCTCGTTTAACGAGCCTTGATGGCCTATATTTAATGGGGATTAATGAAATGGCTTATAAACTCGATCCTCAAGTATTTGAGTATAATAAAGAGCTTTTGATTCTTTCTGAGCAAGCTAGGAATAATTTAAAGCCGAAGATTAATAAGAAGCAGGGCGGTTTGTTGTAAATCAGTCTATAAAATAATTGACAAAATAGCATGAATAATGCTATTTTTTATTGTTAACATTGTAATTTAAAAACTAAAGAAAGGAGAGACAATGAACATAGCAGTGGATCTTGATGAGGTTGTAGCTGATTTATCACACCAATGCATATGTAAATGGAGCTAGGCGGATAAAAAAATCCGTAGTGTGCAATCAGTTAGAAGCTTTAGTTATTATAGACGACGACATGATGCATATAACAGACTGTCTTGAGGCCGGTATTAGAGAAGCATATTACTAAAATATGCTTTTTTTATTAATTATTGACAATAATATGTATTTATGTTAATATATTTTATTACAGTAACTTAAAAACAAAATAGGAAAATCATGATAGAACAGACTATTATTGCAACAAATCTTGTTCAAAAGTCTTTAAATGGTAAACTATTGCCAATTATTGACTATTTGAAAAGCCTTGAACCAGAAATTCGCCTGCAAGAGGCGATAAAAACCGTTAATTCTCTAAATGAATTGAATCATAATTGGTGGGACTATGAAACTGAAAAGTTTATTTCCTTTTTCGATTACGACTATTCTCATAAAGAGAAAATTACTCTTATGATTTTGGATAATTTTTTAAATAAGCTCGATAATTGCCGTAGCGGTGAATCGGTTATGATAATTAAATTAACCAAAATATTTGATAAGCCAAAAAGACCAAGCGGTCTTATAAAGCTATTCTTTCTATTTAGAACTGATTGGGAGTATCTTTATCCCGATCAAAGCACTTTTGATGATGTTCATCAATTATTTCTTTGGATTAAAGAATATTTAAGTACTGAAGAAATATCCGCCCTACTTGATGACTATATTAAAGTCGGGCAAGTTGAAAAGAGTGTTGAAGTGGCAAATTATTTAGGTCGTGTTTTAAGTGCAAAAGAAAAGAAAATCATGTTTGATTTTTTAGTCGCTGAAAAACATTTTGCTTATTTAATTGAAGCCGCTAAGCTTATGCCTGAAAAAACTCGTAACGCTGAACTTGGAAAAGAGCTTAAAAAAGCTAAAGAAGAATTTCCAAAAGGACTCTCCTATCATTTTGATATAGCATCTGCTTTCACTGAACCTAAAAGAAGTGCTGAAATACTAAAGGTATATGAAAGTTCTTTATTTATTCATGGATGGGGCGCATTTTATCGTTTAAAATATCTTAATGCGTTAATGGAGCCAATTCGCAGTCAAAAAATTGAGGAGTTTGTTGTAAAATATGTTTCTTTAGCCGAATGGAATACGGTAAGCCTAAAATATCTTCAGGAAACAATTTCTATGATTAAGGATGTTGATGCCAATGATTTATTAAGAAAATTAATTCAATTTTCCATTGATCAAGGTGATGAAACAAAAGCGGCTAGAATTGCTACTATTTTACCGTATCCGGAAAGTGACCACACGGTGATTATGATAAGAGCAAATCATTGTTGTTCTTTGTGGAGCAGTTTAAAGCTTTTAAGTTTTTTAAAGGAGCCAAATTTAGGTTTAATATCTTTATTTTTAGTTCCCGCTGCGGATAAATATTTAGCAAATTAAAACCAAAAAAGAAAAGGAATGAAAACAGTATTGTATCGCGTTATTGGTCCGAATTTAAAGGCCATTGAAGATTCAAAGAGCAAAAACATGGTGATTGAGTTTACAAACATCAACGAAGGCGTTGAATCGAAGGTAGGCGGAATCGTTCTTGATTATAACGAAGCAAAAAAAGAAGCTTTTGTTACAATCACATTCCGCATAATCAAGGCGGATGAGAAATGGATTAAAGTCGATCATGACTACCCAATCGAATATAATTTCGAAACCTTAAAGGGCGAGATAAACTTAAGCCCGAAAGATCAATTGGAAGTCGGTCTCGTAGAAAAAAAATAAAGCACTCATAAAAAGGACGCTTTAGAAAGCCTTGGAATAAACCCCGAGGCTTTTTTATTACAAAAAAAACAGAGCTATAAATAGCCCTGTTTTTTATATCAAATATTCTTTGATTAGATGGAAACTCTGACACCAGCACTCATAGAAGATGAGATACTAACATTCTTAATAAAAGTTCCTTTGGAAGCGGTTGGTTTTGATTTTCTAATCGTTTCAATTAAGCTGTTGAAATTTTCAACTAACTTATCATCGGAGAAACTTAATTTTCCGACAATAGCGTGAACGTTTCCGGTATCATCATTTTTGAAACTGATTTTACCTTTCTTAAGTTCTTCAACGGCTTTGGCCGGGTTATTGGTAACGGTATCGTTCTTAGGAGATGGCATTAAACCGCGAGTACCTAAGATTTTAGCGATTTGAGCTAAATTCTTCATCATGGCAACTTCAGCAACGGCAACTTGAAAGTCTGTTTTTTCAGTCTTTTTGATTTCAGCAATTAATTCTTCACCACCAACAAAATCAGCACCAGCGTCCTTAACAGCTTTTTCATTTTCAGGAGAAACGAAAGCGGCAATTTTAAGGGTTTTTCCGGTTCCGTGTGGAAGGGAAACAGCGCCTCTTACTTGCTGGTCGCTTTTTTTGGTGTTGATACCGAGTCTGAAATGTACTTCAACTGATGGATCAAACTTAGTTTTGCTTAATTTTCTAACGATAGCAAGAGCTTCGCTTACTGGGTAAGCTTTCATGCGATCATAGATAGCAGAATTATCAGTCTTCTTTTTAGCTGTCTTCACAGCAACAGTTTTCTTTTCCATAGTATTAGTCGTGGTTTTTTCGTTCTTTGGCCTTTAAAAGGGGAGAACTCCCACAATTATATTAATTATTACTTAATTTCTACACCCATCTGTCTGGCGCTGCCAGCGATGATTTTCTTAGCCGCTTCAATATCTTTAGCTGATAAATCGGCCATTTTAATCTTAGCAATTTCTTCAAGCTGAGCATCGGTGATTGAACCAACTTTTTCAGTTAATGGTTTACCGGAGCCTTTCTTGATGCCAGCTGCTTTTTTGATAAGCTCGGAAGCTGGAGAAATTTTTAAAATAAAATCAAAGGAGCGATCTTCATAAACAGTGATTTCAACCGGAACGATATCGCCCATTTTATCTTTAGTCTTGTCATTGAACTGCTTGCAGAATTCTGCAATATTTAAACCGTGTTGACCTAAAGCCGGACCGACCGGAGGAGCCGGATTGGCTTGTCCGCCAACGATTTGTAATTTAATTTTGGTTTTTATTTTTTTTGCCATATTATTAATTTCTGGATGGAAGACATAGAAGCCTGTCTCTTATCCTTTTTATTATGCCTTCTTAATCTGTAAGAAATCGAGCTCTACCGGGGTTTCACGTCCAAACATTGAAACAGAAACTTTAACTTTACCCTTAGCTTCATCAATTGCGGTAACTTTTCCTTCCATGTTTTTAAACGGACCTTCGTTGATTCTAACCGGGCTGCCAACAACAACGTCGATCTGGAATTTAGGATCTTCAACACCCATTCTTTTCTGTAGGGCCTTAACTTCTTCATCGCCGATTGGAGTTGGGATTGTTCCGGTACCGATAAAGCCGGTGACATTAGGGGTATTACGAACTATATACCAAGATTCGTCAGTTACTTCCATTTCAACTAAGATGTAACCAGGGAAGATTTTTTCTTCACTAACTTTTCTTTTGCCGTTTTTTATCTTAATTTTCTTTTCAGTTGGAATTAAGATATTGAAGATTTTATCTTCCATATCCAGAGACTCAACTCTTTGTTTAAGATTTTCGGCGACGTTTTCTTCATAGCCAGAATAAGTATGAATAACATACCACCTTCTGCCTTGGTTTAAAATTTGCTTGGCCATAGTTTTAAAGAGAAAATAAAAAAATTTTCTTAGCGCATGATAAGGTATTCAAAGCCCATGTTAAAGACTTTGTCTAAAATACCCAGAAAAGCGGCAGTAGCAAGGCTAATGCCAATAACAAGAACCGTGTAACGAGAAGTTTCTTTCTTGCTCGGCCAGGTTACTTTCTTCATTTCCGCATAGGACTCTTTGATGTAATTTAGGATCTTATTCATAAAAATGATTAATTTGCTTTTTTTAGCCTTTTTTGAACTTTTAAAAAAAGCCCCCGAGGCAGCTTTTATATATTGAAATAATACAAAATAGACGAAAGCTTGTCAAGCATTTTCCGTCTTAACAAAGGTCGGTGTTTATTATTGCCTTTTTAGGGTGGACAAGGTACAATTAAGCTAAGTTTAAAGAAAGCTAATTTTATGGTTAGTCCAAATTTAGTGAAAAATAGCGAAAAAGTCAAGGCTATTGAGCTCAATGAAAGCGCTAAAAAGCTCTTTCAGGTTATTTATACCGAAAAAAATAAGAAAGAAGAAGATGATGAAAACATCCCAAAAATAAGGGTTTCTTCGCTTGTTTCTCGCTTGGCTTTTTTCTATGAAAAGGCTAGAAATGCCGTTGACTATGAAGAAGAGCACTTACTTCGTAAAACCGCCATTGTTAGAATCTTGAAAAGACAGGTTGTAATTGAAGGTGTTGTTAAACACGCTGAAAGCCAAAACATGGCCAAACATCTTTTGACTGAGCTTATTAGAGCCGGATATTTGCCAAATAATCACATTCCGGAAAGCAAAATCGCGGAAATCGCCATAATTATAGAAAAATATATTCATCTTAAGGACCTTATTTCTGACGAAATGAGTCCTGAAATTAGCTTTAAGGTTGATATCAATGAAGTCAAAGACAGCATCAAGGAGAAAAACAAATTGATTTCTTGGTTTATGGCATTAGCGGCTTGTGAAATTGAAGAAAATTTGGCGCCAAATAATATTAAAAAAATTGTTGTCGGCAACATGTTCGACGTTATGTCGAAAAAAATAAAGTTGCCGGATGACATGAATGTCTACGCTGATGATTTAGATATTCAAATATATCTGAGTATTGCGAGAATTTATCTTCTTTTTGATGCTGACATGTTGGGTTTTGTGTTGTTTAAATATTATAACGCGGAGTGGCTTAATATTAATAAAAAGGAAATTACTGAAAATGAGAAAGGCGAAATTAAAAAAGTTGCTGATAACATTGCCAAATTAAAATCTTTAATTGATAACGGTTTAAATCATCCGCTCAAAAAACAGCTTGATAAAATAACTAAGACCTACGCCCTATATTATAACGTGTTGTCTGAAACAATAGAGGCTGACCCTTTAAAAATTTACGGTGAAATTCAAAAAGGTGAAAAAGGTTTTCTTGGGGTAATAAAAAAAGTTTGCAATGCTAAATATGCTAAGGCCAAGGCTAAGCTATGGCGTTCAGCTGTCCGTAGTATTATTTATATTTTCTTAACCAAATCGGTTTTTGTTTTGGCGATAGAAATTCCAGCCATTCATTTCTTTAACGAACCGCTAAATCCAGTTTCTCTGGGAATAAATATTATTTTTCCAGCCGTATTATTATTCTTTATCGTTCTAACCACGAGCACGCCAGGAGAAAAAAATACTGAAAAAATAATTGGCGGTATTAAAGAAATAACTTTAACTGGAGAAGATAAGAAGCAGCCAATAATTTTACGCAAGCCAAAGAAAAGAGGTTTCTTTACCGCTTCCATATTCAATATCGTTTATACAGCCGCTTTTTTTGTTTCAATGTATGCTGTTATAAGCGCTTTAAGCTTAATAAATTTTAATTGGGTTAGTATTACTATTTTCTTATTCTTCTTAGCTTTCGTTAGCTTCTTTAGTATTGTCACCACTAAAGGCGTTAAAGATTTGATAATTGTTGAAAAAGGTGAGAGTTTTCTATCTTTTTTGGTTGACCTTTTTTATTTGCCGATAATTATGGTTGGCAGATGGTTGTCTAATAATATGTCAAAAGTTAATATTTTTGTCTTTATTTTTGATTTTATTATTGAAGCTCCTTTTAAAATTTTGGTTAACATATTTGAGGATTGGACAAAATATGTCAGAGAGAGAAGAGAAAATATGGAATAATCTTATATGAGTGTTTTACGTATTGTCGCCACGCCAATTGGTAATTTAGAAGATATAACCTTAAGAGCGCTTAGAGTTCTTAAGGAGTCGGATTACATTCTTTGTGAAGACACAAGAGTGACTGGTAAATTACTTTCTCACTATCAAATTAAAACTCCAACAATTTCTTTTCATCAGCATTCTGGTGAAATAAAAATTGATAAGTTAATGTCTCTTTTAAAGGATGATAAAAACTTAGCTCTTGTAACCGATGCCGGCACTCCTGGAATTTCCGACCCGGGCAGTAAACTGGTTAGTATTGTTAGAGAAGAAATGGGTGAACAGGTTTTGATTGAAAGTGTGCCGGGTGTTTCAGCTCTTGCGACCGCAGTTTCAATTTCCGGCCTTGGCTTTGATCGTTTTTTATTTCTTGGTTTCTTGCCTCATAAAAAGGGAAGGCAAACAATGTTAAAAGAAATTTTTGCTTCTGAATATCCAAGTGTGGTATACGAGTCAAAACACCGAGTTTTAAAATTAATGGAAGAACTTGCGGCAATGAGTAAAGATAAAAAACAGGAATTAAAGATAAGCTTAGCCAGGGAACTCACAAAAATGCATGAAAGTTTTTATGAAGGATCTCCCGAAAAGATGAAAGAAGTTTTAATGGCTGACCCAAATTGTTTGAAGGGGGAGTTTGTAGTATTGATAAAGAAAGTTAATAAGAAATAAATGTCAAATAACAATTTCTACATCACCACCACTCTGCCTTACATAAATTCCGATCCTCATATTGGTTTTGCGGCAGAAATTATCAAAGCGGACGTTATTGCCCGTTATATGGGGCAACGCGGCAAACAAGTCTTTTTTAATACCGGAACCGATGAACATGGTTTAAAAGTATTTCAAAAAGCCGAAGAACTTGGTATTCCAGTTCAAAAATATTGCGATCAAGCTTCACAAACTTTCTTACCATTAAGAGCCAAACTTAATTTGTCATACAATAAATTCATTAGAACAACTGATGAAGATCATAAGGCAGCTGCTCAAGAATTTTGGCGTAAGTGTGAAGCAAGTGGTGATATATACAAAAAGAGTTACAAAGTTAAATATTGTGTTGGCTGTGAAATGGAAAAAACTGATTCCGAACTTGATAAAGACGGTTTTTGTCCACTCCATCCTGGACGTCCATTAGAAAACATTGAAGAAGAAAATTATTTTTTCCGTTTTTCAAAATATCAAGAAAGACTAATTGCTCTTTACGACAGTAATCCTGATTTTGTAAAACCAGCCAGTCGCTTAAAAGAAATCAGAACTTTTGTTGAAGGCGGTTTACAGGATTTCAGTATTTCTCGCGTTAAGGAAAAAATGCCTCACGGTGTTCCTGTTCCTGGTGACGAAACTCAGGTTATGTATGTTTGGTTTGATGCTTTAGTTAATTATGTGTCAACTCTTGGCTGGCCAGATGAATCGGGGAATTTCAAAGATTTTTGGCCGGGAATGCAAGTTTGTGGCAAAGATAATTTGCGTCCTCAAGCAGCTATGTGGCAAGCGATGTTAATGTCTGCTGGATTGCCAGCCTCAAAACAAATTTTGGTTTTTGGTTTTTTAACCGCTAATGGGCAGAAAATAAGCAAAAGCGCCGGTAATGGTGTTGATCCTTATGAGTTAGCCGATAAATACGGTGCTGATGCTGTAAGATATTATTTATTGGCAGAAATACCGCCATTTGAAGATGGCGATTATAGCGAAGAAAAATTTCGTGATCGTTATAATTCCGACTTAGCTAATGGCTTGGGCAATTTAAGCGCCCGTGTTTCCAATCTTTTAGAAAAAAATGCTATTGAAACCGCTTTAGAGATTGATTGGAAAAATGAAAGCGCTAAAAAATTATTGGATGAATTTGAAACATCATTTAAAGAATATCGCTTTAATGAATGTTTACAGATTATTTGGGCGAAGATAAAAAACTGTGATGAAATTTTAACTAAAAATGCTCCCTGGAAAATGAGCGACAAAGCGGAAATTGAAAAAATTTTAAAGCCAATTGCTTTTGATATCCTTAATGTCGCCTATCTTCTTGAGTCTTTTATCCCAAATTCCGCTCAAGCAATTCAAACAGCTTTTCAGGAAAAACAGATAAAAAAAATGGCGCCTCTTTTTCCTCGCTTACAAACAGAAAATTTAAAAGATTAAATAAATAATCAATATGTCAGTTTTCGACATCAGTTTAATTGTTATTTTGGTCGGTTTTGTTATTAGCGGTCTTTTTAAGGGAATTATAAAAATGGTCGGTGGAATTTTCGGCTATTTGGCCGGGGTTTATTTTGCCACTCGTTACTATCTCGATTTTTATAATTGGATAGACACTTTCATGAACGGTAAAGAAAATGTTTTGAAGATTATTTCTTTTATCGTTGTTTTCTTACTTGTTTCTAAGATAGTTTCTCTGATATTCTTATTGCTTGAAAAAGTTTTCAAATTAGCAGCTTTTATACCAGGCAGCCGATTTTTAAATAACATTCTTGGCGCTTTATTTGGTTTTGTCCAAGGCGCTTTATTTATGGGCTTGATTGTTTATCTCCTCTCCAAATATTTGAATATGGGTGACGCTTTAGCTCAATTAATTATGTCTTCAAAAATTGCGCCGCTGCTTGTCAAACTTAACAGTATAACAGCGCCAATTATGCCGGAGGCTTTTAAATCCTTAGTCTCGTTTTTGAAATATTAAAAATTGTTTAATGCCAAAAATTAAGACAATAAAATACGAAAATCATGACGGCGGCTCTTTTTGCCGCCGTGGTGTTTTAAAGGCCTTGAAAGAAGGAAAAGTTGTTGTTTTGCCGACCGATACCATTTACGGTTTAAGCTGTTTGGCTGATAACAAAAAAACAATCCAGAAAATTAAAATAATGAAGGGTCGGGAAGCCAACAAAGCTTTAATTGTTTTAGTTAGCAGTATTTCCATGTTAAAAAAATATGTTTTTCTCTCTAAAAAACAGGAAATTATTGCCGCTAAATTTTGGCAGGAATTACGTCCGACAACTCTTGTTTTAAAACATAAAAATATTTTACCTCGTGAATTAAGCGGTGATTTAAGCACACTTGCTATTCGTTTGCCTAAAAGTGATTTTTTAATTAAAATTATTAAAAGAGCGGGTAAACCGCTAGTCTCGACAAGCTTAAATTTGAGCGGAAAGGAAGCTCTTTCCGATTTAAGTAATATAGATCAATATTTTCATAAAAATCCCGATTTGCTTGTTGACGCCGGAAAAATAAAAAATAAAAAAGCTTCCCGCCTAATAGATTTAAGCAACGAAGACAAAATAGTTGTTTTAAGAAAATAAATATGTCAGAAAACAAAAATAAAAAAATAAAATTAGGCCTGATTGCGGTATCGTTTGTAGTCATAGTTTTTTTTGGCGGTTATTATTTTGGTCAAAAAAGACAAGGCAATACCTCTCGTCCGATTGCCTATTCGCCGCTTGAAGAAAATGAAGGTAGCCAAAGCGATTTAGATTTCAATTTATATTGGGAAGTTTGGGATAATGTTAAAGCGAACTATGTCGATAAAATAAAAATTAGCGATAAAGAGCTTTTCTATGGTTCCTTAAGGGGAATAGCTGAATCAACCGGTGATCCTTATACCGTTTTCATGGATCCGAGTGAGACAAAGGAGTTTAATGATGATTTGGCGGGAACTTTCGAAGGTATTGGAGCAGAAATCGGCATGAGAGACGATATAACAACGGTTGTAACACCGCTTGATGAAACTCCAGCTAAAAAAGCCGGTTTACTGCCTGGTGATAAAATTTATGCTGTTAACGGAGAACCAACAATTGGTTTAAGCGTCTCCGAAGTAGTTAAAAAAATTCGCGGTCCCAAGGATACAAAAGTTAAATTAACTATCATAAGAGATAGCGGCAAGCCTTTTGATTTGGAAATAACCAGAGGCGTTATTGTTGTCAAAAGCGTTAAAACAGAAATGCGTTCCGATGGAGTTTATGTCATTAGAATAAGTAATTTCAATGACGACACCTACAGCTTGTTCTTAGCGGCCGTAGACGATGTTCTTATGAAAAAACCAAAAGGCATTATTCTTGATTTAAGAAATAATCCCGGCGGATATCTTGATACCTCAATCAGGATTGCCAGTGAGTGGGTGGAAGACGGTCCGGTTGTGATTGAGCAGCTAAATGATAACAGAAGAAATGAATATCCGGCCGAAGGAGCGGCCAGATTAAAAGATTATAAGACAGTTGTTTTGGTAAACGGCGGCAGTGCTTCTGCTTCGGAAATTTTAGCAGGTGCCTTGCGTGACTATAAAAAAGCTACTTTAATCGGTGAAACAACTTTTGGCAAAGGATCAGTTCAAGCTTTACGCGATTTAAGCGACGGCTCGACTCTTAAAGTTACTATTGCCAAATGGCTTACGCCAGCCGGCGATTTCATTAATGAAAAAGGCATAGATCCTGAAATAAAGGTTGAATTAACTGCTGACGACATAAATAAAAATCGTGATCCGCAAATGGATAAAGCCTACGAAATTTTAAAGAAAAAATAATTAATCTTTATAATATTAACCTATGCCTGAGAAAAAGAAGGCGGTTATCAAAAATCGTCCTGATGTTAAGTACATCTTTGTTGTCGGCGGGGTCATGTCAGGCGTCGGAAAAGGCGTTACAACCGCTTCGGTCGGACAAATCCTCCAAGCCCGTGGCTACAATGTCAGCGCCATTAAAATGGATCCATACATTAATGTCGATGCCGGAACAATGAACCCGGTTGAGCATGGTGAAGTTTTTGTGACTGAAGATGGCGATGAAACAGACCAAGATATCGGTAACTACGAAAGATTCTTGGGTAAAAATATTTATAAAGAAAACTACATGACAACCGGCCGTGTTTATCAGTCGGTTATAAATAAGGAAAGAAACCTTGAATATAAGGGTAAATGCGTTCAGGTTGTGCCTCATATCCCCCAAGAAATAAGAAATAGAATTGAAAAAGCAGTCGAAAAAACCGGTGCTGAAATAATGATAATAGAAGTTGGTGGTACAGTTGGCGAATATGAAAACCTGCTCTTTTTAGAAGCGGCCAGAGTAATGAAGCTATATCATCCAAAAGACGTCCTTTTTGTTATGGTTTCATATTTACCAATTCCTAATAAAATAGGCGAAATGAAAACTAAACCGACTCAGCATGCGGTTAGAAGCTTGCAGAGCGCCGGAATTCAACCGGATTTCATTGTCGCGCGCAGTGAAAAGCCGATTGACATGTCACGTCGCGAAAAACTTTCAATCAATTGCAATGTTCCTTTGGAGGCCGTTATTGCCGCTCCGGACATTGATTCTATTTACGATATTCCTCTGAATTTTGAAAAAGACGAATTAAGCTTAAGAATACTGGAAAAATTTAATTTACCGGTTAGAAAAAAGATATCCGATAATGCTGCTTGGAAAAAGATGGTGGCGGCAACTAAGATTAAGAGTCCGGAAGTAAATATCGGGATTGTCGGTAAATATTTTGCCAGCGGTGATTTTTCTTTAGGCGATTCCTATATTTCCGTTATTGAAGCGATTAAGCATGCGGCGGCGGAGAATAAGGTTAAAGCCAAAATTCACTGGCTTGGAGCCGAGGAAGTTGAGAAAGACGGGCCAAAGATTCTAAAAGGCCTTGATGGAGTTATTGTGCCGCAGGGCTGGGGTGGTCGCGGTTCGGAAGGGAAGATTGAGACAATTAAACATTGTCGCGAAAAAGGCCTGCCTTATTTCGGTCTTTGCTATGGCATGCAGATGGCAGTTATTGAATTTGCTCGCAATGTTGCCGGTTTAAAGGATGCTAATTCGGCTGAAGTTAACCCCAAGACCAAAAACCCGGTTATTCATATTATGCCTGGACAAGAGAAGCTTATTGCCGAAAAAGGTTATGGCGGCACAATCCGTCTTGGCGGTTGGCCTTGTAAATTAGTTAAAGGGACAAGGCTGGAAAAGGCTTATAAGAAATATGGCACTAAAGATATTATCAGTGAACGCCATCGCCATCGTTATGAATTTAATAACGATTATCGTGACATGTTCAGCAAACTCGGTTTAACGATTGCCGGAACTTCACCTGACGGAGAGATTGTTGAGGCAATTGAGATAAAAGATCATCCTTTCTTTGTTGGCGTTCAGTTTCATCCTGAATATATCTCAAGACCACTTAATCCGCATCCCTTGTTTGTTGAATTCATCAAGAGTTGCAAGAAGAAATAAAAAAATAGAGCCTCAAGGCTCTATTTTTTTATCTTTCAAGTGATCTGAGTCAAGTTATTTCTTCTTTCCTTTTAAAGCAGCACGTTTTTCAAGCTTAATCTTTCTGGCAGCATTAGCTTTGCCGGTAGTCTTATAAGCTGAAGTACGAATAGTAGCGCCTTTCTTCATCGGGGTTTTCTTGGCAACAGTCGCTTTTGTTGGAGCAACTCTGCCTTCCATTTCTGGAACAATACTGACAATTTTTGAATCAACTAAAGTGTTGTCAAATTTTCTTAATTTTTTGGTGTTGAATTTAACAAAACCATTTGCCATTGCAAATAAAGTGTCGTCTTTTCCTTTTTTAACATTTTTACCAGGGTGGTACTTGGTACCGCGTTGTCTGATAATGATCATGCCGGTTTTTGCCCACTGTCCATCGCTGAGTTTAACACCCAAACGCTTACTTTCTGACTCACGTCCCAGTGAGGTTGAGCCGGCGGCTTTCTTATGTGCCATATTGGTTTCTTTTTCACTAAAATATTAGCCAAAAAGCTAATATCTTGGATTTAACTTATAGATTTTATTTCTCTAATATAACAAAAGCTTGGGAAGTTGTCAAACGGTTTCAATTTTATAACATTATGCTATAATGTGAGAGTAAAAATTAATATTTTAGCAAGCGTAGGGAGGCGCTATTTTTTAGCCGTGTCCGACTTTGCTTTAACAAACAATATGAAGACAATTGACCAAGACAAATGCATCGGTTGCGGGCTTTGCGCCGGAACTTCTCCGGAAAATTTTATGATGAACGCCGATGGGAAGGCCGAACCAATAAATGATGAAGTAAACGATGCCTCAAAAGAAGCCGCCACCAATTGTCCCGTTGGAGCTATTACCGTCAAATAATATATAGATAAAATAAAGTTTATGCCCGAAGAGAAAAAAATGGAAGCAATGATAGGCGCCATAAAAACACCAGAAACTCCAAATAATCAAATTCCCGAAACAAGAGAAATTGCCGCAGAAACGCCATTGCCAAATATAGAGCAGGCTGCTGAGGCGGTACCAGAAAAAAAAGTGGAACAAGTTCGCCCTGTTGCCGAAAAAGCAGTGGAGGGCGGTTTAGCGGCACAAAGTTCTGTCTCGAGTGTACAAAAAAGAAGGGAAGAAGCAATAGACAAAATACTTTCCGAAGGCTTAAACGACATATTTTTAAGCATGACGCCGGCTAAACAAAAAGAATTCCAAGTTAAGGGAGAAGAAACGGTTAAAAAAATCAATGTTCTTTTGGGCGAAGCCAAGGTAAAAGTTAATAAAATTATCGATTTAATAAAAAAATGGTTAAAAATAATTCCGGGCGTTAATAAATTTTTTCTTGAACAGGAAACAAAATTGAAAGTTGACAAAATAATGAACATTAAAGATAACGTTTAAGCATATGGAGCTAAGCGCTTTTAACAATCCGGCTTTAACGCAGGTATTAATAACCTTGGCCGCCATTTTGATTGGCTTGGTTATAATTACTATTGCCACTTTAAACGGACTGAGAAGTTATTATAAAAATAACAGATATAATAAGCACCAGGTTTTTTTGATACGCTTGCCAAAAGAAAAGCCCGAAGACGGAAAAACGGAAAGCGGCCCACAACAACTTAGAGAAGAAATTTCTAAAGGCGAAACTATCTTTGCTTCTATCGGCGGACTGAAAGCTCAAAAAGGTTTTAAATATTGGCTTTATGGCCGCAATGACCAATTTTCTTTTGAAATTGTCGCCGTATCAAATCGTATTTCTTTTTATGTCGTCGCTCCTTTGCGAGAAGCAAGATATATTGAACAGCAAATTCACGCCAATTATCCCGATGCGGTAATCGAGGAAGTTCAAGATTATAACATTTTTAAACCGGATAGCCAGATTTCGGCTGCTTATTTGAAAACAAAAAGAGATTTTATTTTTCCGATTAAAACCTATCAAAAGATGGACGCTGATCCAATGAACTCCATTATCAATGTCTTATCAAAATTAGAAAAAGATGAAAGCTTGGCGGTGCAATATGTTGTTAGAAGTGCCATCGGTACTTGGCATTCCAGAGTTAGAACGGTTGTTGCCAGTATTCAAAAATTGAATTCAGTTACCAAGGGAATAGAGGCTGTGAGCTCAAGTTCTAAGTTTTTTTCCGGTTTTAACAAAACTTTAGAAACTTTGAATTTAACAAACGGCGGCAAGCCAAAAGGCGATGATCCGGCTGCTAATCGCCGATTAACAGTCGCTGAAGAAGAAATGCTTAAGACAATTGAAGAAAAAAACATGAAAGCCGGTCTTGATGTCAACTTGCGCGTTATAACTTGTACAAAGACAAAAGAAAAATCGGCTATTTATTTGGATAACATAACCAACGCTTTTACCGAATATAATAATTTCAGTTATGGCAACGTTTTTGCCAGATATAGCGGCAGTAAAGATGGCCTGGAAGAGATTGTAAAAGATTTTATTTACAGAAATTTTAATGATACGGCCAGTTTTCTTTTAAATACCGAGGAATTAACCAGTATTTTTCATTTACCACTCAAATCAACTGAAACACCAAATATTCTTTGGCTCACTTCAAAGATTGCACCCGCCCCATCAGAAATTCCCAACGAAGGTATTATGCTTGGAACGAATGTTTATCGCGGTGTTGAAAAACAGATTAGGATTAAGCGACAAGATAGGCGCCGTCATATGTATCTTGTTGGTAAATCTGGTGTCGGTAAATCAGTCAGCTTGCTTAATATGGCCATTCAAGATATTCAAAATGGCGAGGGCGTCTGCATGATTGATCCAAATGGCGATTTAATCCAAGATATTCTTGATCGTATACCACTGGAAAGAGCTGAGGACGTTATCGTTTTTGCTCCAGCCGATATGCAAAGACCGCTTGGTTTAAATTTACTTGATTATGATCCGGCTTATCCGGAACAAAAGGGTTTCGTTATCAATGAAATGATCGGTATTTTTGATAAATTATACGACTTGAAAGCAACAGGCGGACCGATGTTTGAACAATACATGAGAAACGCCATGCTTCTGATTATGGATGATCCGGAAAGCGGTTCGACTTTAATGGAAATACCGAAAGTTTTAGCAGACGAGGAATTCCGTAAAATGAAATTGTCTAAATGTAAAAACCAGACCGTTATTGATTTCTGGGTGAAAGAAGCCGGGCAGGCCGGCGGCGAGGCGTCCTTGGCTAATATGGTTCCCTACATCACCTCCAAATTAACTCCGTTTATATCAAATGACATGATGCGCCCAATTATCGGGCAGCAGAAGAGTTCGTTTAATATGCGCGATTTAATGGACAAGCAAAAGATTTTATTGATTGATTTGCCTAAAGGTTTAATTGGAGAAATGAATGCCTATTTGTTGGGTATGATTTTGGTCGGAAAAATTTTGATGGCTGCTTTATCGCGTACCGACATGAAACCGGAAGACAGAAAAGATTTCTATCTCTACATAGATGAATTCCAGAACTTCACAACGAATTCAATTTGCCAAATCTTATCAGAAGCCAGAAAATACGCTTTGAATTTGATTATCGCCCACCAATACATTGGGCAGCTAACTAAAAATAATAACACGGAAATCAAAGACGCTATTTTTGGTAACGTCGGAACAATGATCAGCTTTAAAGTCGGTTCAGAAGACGCATCTTTCTTGGTTAAAGATTTTGCTCCGGTATTTAACGAATATGATCTGGTTAATGTCGATAAGGGAATGGCTTGCATTAAGCTTTTAGTCGATAATTCGGCGGCTCGACCTTTCTCCTTGAAAGGTATTTGGCCCGTTCTTGGACAAAAGAAAGAGGGAATTTCCGATAAGATAAAAGCTTTAAGCCGTTTAAAGTATGGTCAGAGTTCAAAATTAATCGAAGCTGAGATAAAGCGCCGCAATGCCGGCTTATAAAAAAGATTATGTCCACCTTATACAGAGATTATAGGCCAAAAAATTTTTCCGAGGTTCTTGGCCAAAATCATATAAAACTTGCTTTACAGAATGAGGTAATCGCCAACAAGCTTTCTCATTCCTATCTTTTCTGCGGCCCAAGAGCGGTTGGTAAAACAACCTTGGCTCGCATCATTGCAAAATCCGCTAACTGTTTAAACAGAAAAGATTCCGACTTTGAACCTTGCGGAAAATGCGATAATTGCATAGCCATATCCGAGGGAAGGAATCTCGATGTAGTGGAAATCGATGCCGCTTCAAATACGGGGGTTGATAACGTTAGAGAGAACATTATCTCATTCTCGCGCTTGGCGCCAAGCGGCAACAAATACAAGGTTTTCATTATAGATGAGGTGCACATGCTTTCGATTCAAGCTTTTAACGCTCTGTTAAAAATAATGGAAGAGCCGCCGGCTTATGTCATATTCATACTTTGCACCACTGAGGCGCATAAATTGCCCGGAACAATAATTTCTCGTTGTGAACGTTTTGACTTCAAGCGAATCAGTACTCCCGAGATAACAAAAAAATTAGCTCGCATCGCCAGTGAAGAAAAAATTGATATAGAAAATTCAATCCTTGAGGCAATAGCCAGACATAGCGGCGGACATTTGCGCGATGCCGAAGCTTTGCTTGGCCAGGTTTTTGCGATTGGCGGAAAGAAAATAAGCAAAGAACAAGCCGAACTAGTCATCCCAGGAAACAATAGCGGCGATGCCATCAAGCTTATCGGATTAATTAATAAAAAAGATGCCGCTAAAGCCATTAGACTCCTTAACGATTTGATCGACAAGGGCGTTAACGTAAAAAATTTCAATGCCGAACTTGTCAATATTTTAAGACGCATCATGCTCGATAAATTAAGTCCGGGCTTAAGCGACAGTCTCGGTCTTGATTTCGGACAGAGTCTCGAGAAAGAATTGAGTCTTATCTGTTCGGAAATGCAAATTGATAAAATAAATTCCTTATTAAAGCGTTTCATGGAAACCGCATCATTATCATCTTCAGCAAATATCATGCAACTGCCGCTGGAAATAGCAATCGTGGAATCTTGTTTGGAAAATATCCAAAAACAAGATATCAATATTCAAAAAGATTTTCCGAGAGTAGAAAATAAAACAATACAAGCGGAAAATCAAAAACAGGCCGAAGTTAAAAACATTCAAAAAATTGATAGCCAAATCAATATGTCGGCCTCAGAAGTATCATCTTTATGGCCCGAATGTCTGGTAAAGATAAAAAAATATAATCATTCTTTATCTTTTATTTTGCAAAACTGCAACCCGGGAGAAATAACGAACGGAAACTTGCGACTGTCTTTTAAATATAAATTCCATTGCGACAGATTAAAAGATGCTTCAATCAGAGAAATAGTTAAAAGCGTTTTACAAGAGGTTTATAAATTAAACATAGACATCGATCCAATTATAGATGAAAATACGGAAATTAAGCCGACAGAAAATCACGCCATGCCGGAGAGCGGAAATGACAAAAAAACTGATGCTGATAAAGAGGAAAAGCCTGGCGGCATGCTCTCAAACCTCTTAAATGCCTTTGGAGGGGAAGTGATAAGCTAATAAAGATTTAAAAAAACCTAAATATATGCTGGATTTAAAATTTATCAGAGAAAACCAGGAATTGGTCGCTAAAAATTGCCGTGATCGCCTGGCTCCTATCGATATGGATGCTTTTATGTCTCTTGATAGCGAAATAAGGGCCTTAAAGAAAAAAATTGAAAACGGTCGAGCCGAAAGAAATAGCTTCTCTAAAACAAAGCCGGATCAAGAAATAATCGCCAAAATGAAATCTTTAGGCGAAAGCTTAAAGCAAGACGAAGATAATCTATCGGAAAAAGAAAGCTTATTCAAAAAGATGCATCTAAGCATTCCCAATTTAACGCATCCAGACGTGAAAGTCAGTTTAAATGAAGATGATAACCCAATTTTGGGATACTTTGGAGAAAAGCGCAATTTTGATTTTAAAGCGCTTGACCATGTCGAACTTGGCGCAAAATTGGATTTAATAGATTTTGATAGAGCTACCAAGGTTAGCGGCGCCAAATTTTATTATCTAAAAAACGAATTAGCTCTTCTGGAATTCGCTTTAATACAATATTGCTTAGGCATACTTGTTAGAAGAGGCTTCACCCCTTTTACAACTCCTGATTTAGCCAAAAGAGAAGTATTGGAAGGCCTTGGATTCAACCCGCGAGGAGAATCGACTCAAGTTTATAGCATTGAAAATTCCGACTTATGTTTAATCGGTACGGCGGAAATAACTATGGGCGGTTACCATAAAGACGAAATTTTTGAAGAAATGGAATTACCAAAAAAATATGTTGCCGTTTCTCATTGCTTCCGCACAGAAGCAGGGTCTTATTCTAAATTCTCCAAAGGCATATTCCGAGTCCACCAATTCACTAAAATTGAAATGTTCCAATATGTAAAACCGGAAGAAGCTGAAAAGGCTCATTTAGAATTGCTTGATATCGAAAAAGAAATTTTTAGCGGTTTGGGATTGTCTTTTCGAGTCATTGATCATTGTACGGCGGATTTAGGAGCGCCTTCAATAAGAACTTATGATTTAGAAGCTTGGATGCCGGGCAAGCCAAATTCCGAAGGAGGTGACGGCGATTGGGCTGAAGTTACTTCAACATCAAATTGTTCAGATTACCAGTCCCGCGGATTAAACATCAAATACAAAAAAGAAAATGGCGATAAGGATTTTGTTTATACCTTAAACGGAACAGCCGTAGCCGTAACCAGATGCCTAATAGCCATTATGGAAAATTTCCAGAATGCCGACGGATCGATATCAATCCCGGAAGCCTTAAGGCAATATATGCCGAACGCTTTGTCGAAAATTGAAGCAAAAAAATAAATTAGGAAAAATGCCAGCTTTTTTCAAAAAAATTACCATCATTTTTTTTAGTTTCCTGATATTAACCCCCTTGTGTTCTCAAGCGGCAACTTCCGGAAATTCTTTTCCTCGCCTGGCTAATTATTTTCTGCACTGGGAAATTGACGACGATGAGGCTATACAATTATCCAAATGGGATTTGCTTATTCTTGATATGGAAGTACAAGAAAACAGCCCGGAGCAAATAAAAAAAATCAGAGATTTAAATCCCGATGTCATTATATTGGCCTATATAACATCTCAAGAAATAATGGATGACTTTATCTATGACAACTTAGCTTGGCTTAGACCGGAGTTAAAGGAAGGTATTTACGAAGGTTGGTATGTTAAAGATGGAAACGGCAATAAAGTCAGCAATTGGCCGGGAACATATCTTTTAAATGTTAGCGATGGAGCGCCAAAAAACAATTTAGGGCAACGCTTCAATGATTATCTCCCGGCTTTTATAGCGGAAAAAATAAAATCGAGCAATTTATGGGATGGCGTATTCTATGACAACGCTTGGGGGGACGTTGCCTGGGTTAATAGCGGTAATTTAGATTTAGATAATGACGGAGTTAAAGATAGCGTCAATAAAGCGAATGAACTTTGGGAAAACGGCTTTCAAAAAATTATCAAAAAAACAAAAGAATTAAGCGGAGAAAATTTTATTGTTGTTGGCAATGGCCGAGTTCACTGGCCATATCAAACACAATTAAACGGCATGATGCTTGAAGGTTTTCCGTCTTCCTGGGAAAACGGCGGAACTTGGTCCGGATCGATGCAAACATATTTAAAACTTCCTCAAGTGAATAAAAAACCAACCTTAAATATTATTAATGTTTATAACGGATCGCAAGACAATTATTCTCTGATGCGTTTTGGCTTAGCCAGCGCTTTACTGGGCGACGGATACTTTAGCTATGATTCAAGCGTTAACGATCATGGACAAACTTGGTGGTATGACGAATATGACTTTGATCTCGGGACTTCCAAATTGCCGGCATATAATATTTTGACAAACAATAGCACAATTACTCCCGGATTATGGCGTCGGGATTTCTCCAAAGGCAGCGTTTTTCTAAATTCAAGCAATAAGACGCAAAGCTATATTTTCTCAAAGGAAACAATGTCAAAATTTCAAGGATTCCAGGACAGCTCTTTTAATAGCGGAGAGAGAATTAATTTTATAAAACTTGCTCCAAACAGCGCCATACTTTTAAAAAGAAGCGACACGGCAATTAAAAATGCGACTTTTACCAACGGTTATTTTTACAGATATTTTAATAACAAAGGACAGCAGGTAAAAAATTCTTCATTTTCTTTCGCCGCCGCTTATCCCGGAGATGCGGAATTATTTTTATCGGATAGCACTATCGGCTTAAGCGCCTTATATTCAAACGGAGGAAACGTTGTAATGGAAAAAGACGGACAAACAAAAACAATTAAAGCTTTCGGTAATTTTAAGGGGCGTATTAATTTAGCGGTTCAAGGAAACGATGCCGGAGCGGAAAGATTGGCTTTTGCGGCCGGAGTGGGCGGCGGTCCGCAAATATTAATCTACGATTCTTACGGGAACATGAAATCCAACTTTTTTGCCTATGACAAAAAGCTGCGCGGCGGAGTTAATGTTGCTATGGCCGATGTCGATCGAGACGGCGTGGATGAAATTATCAGCGCTCCAGGGAAGGGCGGATCGGAGATAAGAATATTTTCCTTTGACGGAAAATTAAAAAAGAAATTTTTCTCTTATGGAGAAAACTTTTCCGGTGGAATCAGTATTGCGGTTGGAGATATAAGCGGCGACAGCATACCGGAAATTGTCACAGTGCCCGCTAACGGCGGCGCTTCGCAAGTTAAAATATTTAATGGAGACGGAAAACTTCTTGGCAGCTTTTTCGCTTTTGATAAAAAGAAAAATGGCGAATTTAAAGCCACTCTTGCCGATATTGACGGTAATGGCATAGCAGAAATAATTATCGGCCAAAAAAGCCCATACTAATATGTTAAAATCAGCAACAACTCGCCTGATTAAAAAAATGCTAAAGAGATATGAAAAATCGTATCTATTTGTGATTGTGGATTTATTTCTGCTATTTATGGTTATCACAACCGTTTGGTACGGTCTTCATAAGCTAAAAAAACCGGAAACAATTGTTTTCCGGCCGGGCAATAATCAAATATCAAATTTGATTGATCCGAAAAAAATAGATCTCTCAAAATCAATGATTGCAGCTTCTTTTAGTTGGAAAAATAATTTAATGGAGAGGTCGAACATGACAGACACTCTGACTGTAAATTTAAAAAATACCGCTCCATACAATATAAACAACTTAAAAATTTCTTTATACGAAAAAAACACAAACATTTTAAACGGACAGGAAATAAAAATTGGAGCCCTTGCTCAAGGTGAAGATAAAACTATTGAGCAAAGTATAAAAATCGAGGTACCAAAAGAAAAATTAAACGTTAATCTCAAAGCCGCTATAGAATATGAAGTTTTCGGCAAAAAGATTCGAGAAGAATTTTCTTTACCGGAAATAAAACTGCAAGCCTTTATCGAAGCTGAAGCCTTCGCTCTTTACAACACTCCTGAAGGCGATAAACTCGGTTTGGGACCTCTGCCTCCCGTTGTTGGAGAACCGACAAGCTATTGGGCTTTCTTTGATATAAAAACTTTCGGCGATATCTCGGATTTCACTCTCAAGGCGCATTTGAATCAAAACACCGATTTTTCAAATAATTATTCCTTGTTATCGGGAAAACTAAGTTACAACCCAGAAAATAAAGAAATTACCTGGCATATTCCGGGGATTATTTCCGGGGAAGACAAACATCGTTTAGGAATAGAAATAATGTTTTTACCGGAAGAAAATGAGGTTGCTTCAAAACCAATAATGATTGATAACATAAAATATTTTGCCATTGATGAAAACACTCAATTGGAAATTTCCGATAATTTATCAAATATCAGCACCGATATTATCAGGGATCAAATTAACCCGAATAACGGGGAAGTGCTGCCGGCCAAAGAATAAAAAAATGATTAAATACATAAAACAAATAATCAAACCGAAATACGACACTTTAAATGTCATAAAAATAAAAGCTGATAATTTATTGGCTAATTTTTCTTACCTATCGGAACTTAAAAAGGGTGCCGATATTTTTCCGGTTTTAAAATCAAATGCTTATGGACACGGATTAAAAGAAGTTTGCCGGATACTCGATAAAAGCTCCGCCAAAATGGTCGCGGTTGATTCTTACCCGGAAGCACAAATTGTTTACAAATATTTTCACGGCAAAGTTCTAATAATCGGAGAAATGCCGCTTAAGGCTTACTCCTATACTAAACTAAAAAGAACCGAATTCGCAGTCTATACAACCGAAGTTTTGGAGTATTTATCTCGCTACGGTAAAAATGCTAAAATACATTTATTCTTCAATTCCGGAATGAATAGGGAGGGGATTAAGAATATCGATTTATTTATAAATGAAAACAAGGCGCTGCTGGATAAGGTTGATGTCGTGGGTTTTTGTTCTCATCTTGCCTCGGCCGATGAGGAATCGGAATTAAACAACAAACAAAAAGAAAGCTTTTTTACGGCTCTTGATAAGCTTAAGGCCGCCGGTTTTAATCCAAAACACATACACATAGGTAATTCTGCCGGACTTTTTACCTTAAACGACCAGAGATTGAACGCGTTTCGTCCCGGCCTGGCTTTTTATGGCTATAGCCCATTTAATGGAACAATGGTTAATGAAATAAGCGAAAAAACAAAAAATTTAAAGCCGGCTTTAGAAGTGTTTTCCAAGTTAATGACTATTCAAAAAATTGAATCAGGAGAAAGCGTTTCCTATAATGAGGCATACAAAAGCGCTGAAGGATCGACAATAGGCATTATACCTTTCGGCTATTTTGAAGGTCTGGACAGAAGATTGTCTAACTGCGGTACGGTCAAGGTTTTCCATGATAAAAATAGTTTTTATGCCAAGATAGCCGGCCGAGTTTGCATGAATTTAAGCTGCCTAAATTTAGGTGGCAACGTCGCCGCTGAAAATGACATTGTCCAAATCATATCCAGCCTAAAAGAAGATAATAATAGTCTTACCAAGCTTTCCGAAATATCCCAAACTAGTATTTATGAAAATTTAATCAGATTCAACCAATCAATTCGACGAGAAGTTATATGATGCCAAAAAACAAAGTTTATTCCGCAAAAAAGAAAAAATTAAAAAAAGACTATCAGTGTAAAAATCTTAAAAATCCCTTTTTCAGACAAAGAAACTCGGGAAAAGAAAAGCGTTTTGGCAAATTGATAGTAGTTTTGGTTTTAATGGCAATAAGCGCTATAATTTGGTTCTTATTTGCCGCGCCACTGTGGAAAATAAAATCTTTGGAAATAAGCGGCTTAACGCGCTTTGATAGTTCGGAAATAAACAACATTATCACCGAGAATGAAAAAGAAAGCGCTATGCTTATCTTCAAACGCAGCAATATTTTTCTTTTTAAAACAGAAGAAAATGCTTTATTTATTAAAGAAAAATTCAGTCTGGCTGATGTAAAAATCAGGAAAAATCTGCCAAATACAATAAAAATTGAAATAAGCGAACGACCCTATTCTTTCATATATCAAGAAAACGGAAAAAGTTTCTTCTCATCTTCCGATAATTATCTTATAAAAGAAGCTGATTTGTCCGGCGCAGACAGGGAAGAGGCCGCTAAATATTTTACAATAGAAAACAAAAACTCGATCAGCTTGGTTAAGGAAAATAAATCACTGGATTTAAGTGCCGATTATCTAAATTTTATTTTTGCATTAAAAAAAGAATTAGACGCCTATCCCGAGCTGCTAATAGATAAGTTTATTATTTCCGATCAATATTTTAATTCGGTTTTTGTAAAAATTAAGGATGGACCACAAATTTTCATAAATGTCAAAGATGGGGCCAGGGAACAGATAGAGCGATTAATTCTTGTCAAAAACACCAAAATAAAGGATAATTTTAATAAGCTTGATTATATAGATCTTCGCTACGGCGATAAGCTGTATTTCAGCCCGGAAAACATTATAAAATGATAAAATCATATGGAAGGACTATTTAAATTTTTATTTGGTTTAGGCGTGTTCATGTTTTCTTTGATATCAATCGGATTTTTTATTTTGATCATCAAAATATTCTTACTATTTTTTCCCGAGATAAACTTCATGGGTGTTGCCATGAGCTTTAATCTAAATTAAACAGCTTAAAGGAAAGATAAGGCACAAATAAAAAAGAAAAGCCGTATCTTATTTAATTTAGGTTATAGGTGGATTAATATACATTATGCGAAGTATTATATAGAGGATGTACCATACATCCTTTTTATTTAAAATAAGCCAATATATGCCCTATTTAATGTCTTTTTCAATTAAAGGTAATGTGTGATATAATTAATATGCGAAGTATTCCCCGAATGAAAATAAAAATTATCGCGGAGCTATGAAATTTACAGAAAAACCGATTGCCAAATACCTAACCGACTTTTTAGATTATTGCGAGATTGAAAAAGGCCTATCATCTAAGACACAGGAGAACTATTCCAGGTTCTTAAGCAAATTTTTTAATTGGTTAGAGGGAAGCGGCAGGGAAAACTTAAAACCCTCTTCCCTGTCTGCCGATGATATTTGGCAATACAAAGTTTATTTATCACGCCACATAGATAGACGCTCACAAAAAAATTTAAAAAAGACAACTCAAAATTATTATCTTATCGCCTTGCGATCTTTATTGGAATTTTTCGTAGAAAAAAATATCGCTTCCCTGCCGCCATCAAAAGTTAAATTGGCCAAAGACAAAGCCGACAAAGAAATTAAATTTCTAAAGCTTGATCAATTGTCGCGCTTACTTGATTCTCCCGACACAAGCAATATTATCGGCTTGCGCGATAAGGCAATTTTAGAGACCCTCTTCTCTACCGGTTTGCGCGTTGCCGAACTGGCCGCTTTAAATCGCGACCAAATAAAAATAAAAGATATTTCTGATATTGAAACGGCTATTGTCGGCAAAGGCGGCAAAATAAGAACGATATACTTCTCTAAACGCTCTGTAAAGGCTCTACAAGCCTACCTACAGGCCAGAAAAGACTTTGATGAGTCTTTGTTCATCAATTTTAAGCGAGGGGCGGATAACAGCAGTTATTCCAGGCGTTTAACCGTTAAAAGCATTGAAGATATAGTGAAAAAATATGTCATAATATCGGGCTTGCCGGTTATGGCCACGCCTCACACTCTAAGACACTCTTTCGCCACAGATCTGCTTAATTCCGGCGTAGACTTAAGAACTGTCCAGGAATTTTTGGGCCACAGCAATATTGCGACAACCCAAATATATACTCATGTTACAAACAAACAACTCCGAGATCTACACCGAAAAATACACGATGAAAGAAAGCTTTAAAAAAATAAGCGGAAAAACAAAAACCCGGATTAGTCCGGGTTTTATATTATTTGTATTGTATTACGGCAAATACTTTTCCGGATTAACAGGCAAGCCATTTAAACGAACCTCAAAATGCAAATGAGGTCCGGATGAAAAGCGTCCGGAGCCAACCGTGCCGGGCGTGCCGCCCGTCTTACCTATAGCCTGGCCTTTGGAAACATATTGATCGGCTGTTACATAAACCGCTGAGACATGGCCGTAAACAGTAGAAAGTCCGTTACCATGGATTAACATTATATAGGCATAATTACTGTTCCCATCAAACTTAACCTTGGCAACGTAACCGTCGGCCGCTGCGGTAATAGTTGTTCCCTGCTTGGCTCTAATATCAACCGCCGGATGTTCACCAATAATGTTGCGATACGGATAACTTGAATCGTAAAAACCGGCGGTAATCACGTTTTTTGGCACAGGCCAGGCAATAACATTATCGCCCGAATCAAGCTTATTTTTCTCCTTCTCGGACATTTTCTTGCGAATCAATTGTTCGGCATTGGCAATTTCTGCCTCGGCTTGCTGTTGTTCGCGTTTAGCTTGCTGCAATAAAGCTTGATACTGCCTTTCGGATGATTTTGTCTCTTCTAAAACATACTCTTTATTTTCCTGTTCATAGGCCAAATTAGCGCGATTGTTCTCTAATTTTGTTTTCAACGAAGCTAATTCGGAGTTCTTTTTTTCAAGGGCTAAGCGGCTTTCCGTTAATTTTTCCTTGTCATACTGCAAATCGATTACGCTCTCGCCAATCTCTTTATTGGCATCGGTAATATAACGACTGGCATTTAAAAAATCCGATAAAGAATCGTTCATAAGGAGCATCTCCAAAGTGGAAATCTGATCTTGTTTGTAAGCGATTCTCAATAAATTACCAATATGCTTCTTCTTCTCCTCAATTTTTTTATCCAAATTTTCATTATCAAGCTCAAGCTTTCTTATCTCTAAAGAAGTTTTGTCTATTTCGATATTAGTGGTTTCTATATCGAGCTGGGCTTTAGCCATTCTATTTTCCAGAATTGCCAATTGATTACTTAAACTTATTCTATCTTTTATTTTTTCTTCAATGCTGCGCTGGTATTCTTGCTGTTTAGCCCTAATGCTTTCAAGCGCCTGCTTTTGATTTTGAATTTGCAAATTTAAATCGTCTATTTCATCGTCAATATCATCGGCAAACAAAATTTGGCCGAAAGTCAAAGACAAAATAAAAACGGAAATTAAAGCAAATAGGAATTTTTTCTTAATTTTTCTCATAAAATATCAATATGAGATATTATAACATTTTTTCAACTTTTTGTAAAATATTTCTGGCAATCTATTTTTCTTCATAGAAATTATTATACACCATTTCCGAAATCTCTTTTAAAAATATCTTCATTTTATTAAAATCATCGCCCCTGGTCATAACGCAGAGCAAATAATCGCCTTTTTCACTATAAATGATGCCGCAATCATGTAATTGCTTTGAATCATTAAGAACTCGTTCCCCGAATTTATGAGCAATCGGTGTCTTAACCGGCAAGCCAGCCACCAAACCATCGGTAAATACCGATTCAGAAAGGATTTCCAAGGCAAGCTCCGAGTTTTCCCTATTAAGATAAGAGGCATTATATAGAATACGGAAAAAAGAAGAATAATCCAAAACCGTCATATAATTCTCCGCGTTTCCCCAAGTCGGCATCTTTAAACTTAAATCTCTATAAATATTATCAAGTACATTAGCATCGATATTTTCTATCAACACCTCCGTAGCGGCGTTGTCCGAATATCGAATCATCAAATTCAAAAGTTCAAAAACGGTATATTCGGTATTTGGTTGAACGCTTTTTTCCGGGACAATATTTTGTGAAGTAAGCGCCACAAGCTCTCCGGAATTAATCCTTTTATTTAAAATATCGCCGTCTCTTTCAGACATCTTCAAATAAGCAATCAGCAAAGGAACTTTCATTAAGCTGGCCGGTGAAAATTGCGTCTCTTCGGCATAACCAAACCATGGACCATTGCTTAAATCGCGAAAATAAATCGAAGCTTCCTTGATTTGTCCCGATTTTTTATTTTTCTCAACCAAAGATTCTATTTTATCGGACAGATTTCCATAACTGAAAGAATCAATTTTAACATCGGCGCAATCAAGCAAAGGATTTATATAAGCATACCGGCTATCGGAACTTTTCATATCCGATGGATATGGAGTTTTTTTGTTTACATAAAAATATATCCCGCAAGACAAAAATGCGGCCGACAAAAAAGACAATAGAACTATGACAATAACCGGGATTTGTATTTTTTTGCAATGTATTTTCATAAAGCTTTTTTTATTCTTGCTAAAGTTTCCTCCTTGCCAAGAGCCCAGGCAATTTCAAAAGGACTGGGGCTGTTTTTTAAGCCACTTAAAGCAACGCGCATTGGCCAAAGATAGTTGCCATTTTTTCCTTCTTTTTCCTCTTTAACCCAAGCAAGCATCTCAGTCTCAAGCCGCTCTTTGCTCCAATTGCCATCGGAAAAACTTTCCAATTTCGACAATACTTCTTTTAGATTTTCTTTAGCCTCGGAAATCTCCATTCCCTTCCAGGCCAAAAGAGATTCTTCGTATTCCGGCAAATTATAGAAAAAAGAAATAGCTTCCGGGACATCACTTAATTTTTTTAATCTATCTTTCGTAAGTAAAATAAATTTTTCCAGTCTCAAATCGTTAACATCAAGTCCCGCCTCGATTAGATAAGGCTTTATCATTGGAATCAATTCAGCAGCTTCTTTTTGCCTTAAATAATAAGCATTATAATAATCGAGCTTTTCAATATCAAACACGGCCGGTGAAGCACCGAGGCCATCGACATTAAAAATATTTTTTAGTTCCTCAAGCGATAAAATTTCTTGATCGCCTTTCGGGTGCCAACCTAAAAGAGCGCAAAAATTAATAATCGCTTCTTTTAGGTACCCCTTATTCCTATACTCTTCAACAAAAACATCACCTTGGCGCTTGCTTAATTTTCCGCCGGTCTTATTTAACAAGAGCGGTAAATGAATAAACTTTGGAGCTTGCCAGCCGAAGGCTTCATATAACAAAATATTTTTCGGGAAAGATCCGAGCCATTCGTCGCCCCTGGTAACATGGGAGATTTCCATTAAATGGTCATCGACTACGCTGGCGAATTGATAAGTCGGCACGCCATTTGATTTAATTAAAACATGATCATCAAGTTCTGAAGCTTTAAAAATTATTTCACCGCGCAATTCGTCATAAACTTTAACTTCACCTTCAAGCGGCATTTTTTGCCTGATAACATATTTTTCACCAGCAGCAATCTTAGCGGCAACATCCTCTTTGCTCAAAGAACGGCAACAACGATCATAACCGGGGGCTTTTTTTGCCGCTATCTGATCTTCACGCATCTTTGTTAAGCGTTCTTCACTGCAAAAACAAGGATAGGCCTTATCGGCAGACAAAAGCTTATCTATCTGTTCTTTGTAAATACCCAGTCTTTGACTCTGAATATATGGACCGTAATTACCGCCGATATTTCCAGGGCCTTCATCGAGCTCAATGCCTATCCAATGTAAAACATCAAGCAAGCTTTCTACCGCCCCCTCAACTTCTCTTTTATTATCAGTATCTTCGATTCGCAAAATAAACTTACCGCCCCGGCTCTTAGCCAATAAGTAACCGAAGAAAGCGGTACGTAAATTGCCGATATGCAGAAATCCCGTTGGAGATGGGGCGAAACGCAATCTTATTTCATTATTGTTTTTATTTTTTTCCATATCTTTCTTATCTATAAATTTTCTATCGTTTTAAATTTTGCCAAAAATATTTTAGCGGCACTCTGCCTAACTGGATGAACGCTGATAACAAAATCATTTTCATCAACCCACTTAAAGCCGCGATGTTCCCAATAATTCACTTTAATATCGCTATCTTCACCAACGAATTCGGAAACGAGCAGCCCTTGCTTTTGCCCTTTATATTCAAATTTATAACTGAAACGAGTCCTTTCACCCTGAACACTGACCGGCGGAAAAGAGTAGCTATAAAGACTTTTAAATGATTTTTTAATAATAAATTTGTCAGTGTTTAGTTCCTCCCTCATCTCTCTTGCGCCGGCCACCTCCAAGCTTTCTCCATCCGTACCGCCCTGCGGAATCTGCCAGTGGCCAGCCTGATCTTCTCTCTCAACCAATAATATTTTTCGACCATCTGGCGTATTCTTATAAAGCAGACAAGCCACATTGGGGCGATAACGCAAATGTTTAACCTGTGCTTTTATAATTTTGTAAATAAAGACAATAGTAGCATTATAAATTCGACGCCATCTCTTTGGTTTGATAAGCAGGCGCCAAAACCACTCCAAGCCGATATTGCGCATAAATTTCGGCGCTCGCGCCACTTTGCCGCTAATAAAATCAAAAGAACCGCCAACGGCAATTGCCAAACGCAATGACGGCAATTTTTCTCGGATATGAAAAATAAATTTTTCCTGATAAGGCGAACCAAAAGTGTTAAAAAGAATATCGGGATAAAAATTTATAATTTTTTCCAATTCCTCTTTTGCTAAACCATGCTTTCGGCTGGCATCAATTATTAGATAATTTAGGGATGGAAATTTCTTTTGCAAAGCGATTTTAATATGCTTCTTTTTTGAAAGTCCGCCGCGCCAATTAACTATAACAACTTTCTTTTTCTCCGTTTCCGCCTTTTCAAGTAATTTCAATGTTAAATCTGCTCCGGTTAAGCGGAATATTTTCATTTTTTGAATCAGCCCGGCGATAACCAGGCCGAAACCATCGGCAATGGCAATATCAGCTTGGTTCAAAATATAAAAAAGCTCCTCGTCTTTGTGCGAGGCTAATATAATTTCCGGATTCGGCGTTACGATATAATGAGCTTGGTTAGATTTTAAAAAACCATCAACCTTGTTCATGATTTCAGACGGCGTCAAATCGCTTAATTTTATTCCCAGAATAAGAGCCATATGCTATAATTTAAGCGTATTTATTTTACCATAAAAAAACCCTTAGTCAAAGCGATTTTATGTCAAATTATAAAAGGATTTCTGAAAGAATCGAAGTCTTAAAAATAGACAATCCCAGAAACGTAACCCTCGGTCTTTTTTGGGTAAATATCATTAATGCCGGAAAAGCCGAAATAAACTATTTAAGAAAAAATTATAGTTTTGACCTATCCCACTTACGCTCCGTTGCGGCCTCTGTTTTGTCGCAAAGACCTTTAATTTTCAAAGGGCCGAAATACCTTTTTTTAATCCTTCATTTCCCGGCTTTAAAAGACGGGCGCGTCATCGCCGGCGAAGTTGATTTTTTCATCGGACACGGTTTTTTGGTTTCCGCTCACAATAACAATCTCCCGGCTTTAAATAAGTTTTTCGACATCAGCAAAAAGGATCCGAATTCTTTGATGTCCTACTCGGTTGAATCATCGGCCATACTTCTTAGCGAAATTCTGGGTCGGCTAATTGACGAGTGCTATAATCTTTTGGACGAAAACAGCATTCAAATAAAAAATGTCGAGGAATTGATATTTTCCCAGCACCAAAAAGACGCCGTAGAAAAAATCCTGTTATTACGCCGCAATATCATCAACATCAGAAAGATAATGCAGAATCACAAAAATATTCTTAAAGAATTAAGTGACATGCACAGTAGCCTGGTAGATAGAGTAGAAATAAAAAAAATGTATGCCAGGCTTGTTGAAGATTCAAAAAGACTTTGGGAGACCCTCGATAATCAAAAAGAAATGGTGGAAATTTTAAATGATACGAATGAATCTTTGACCAACAATCAAATGAATTCGATCATGAAAACTTTGACGATCTTTTCCGTTATTGTTTTCCCTCTGTCGCTGATGGCCGGTATTTTCGGAATGAACGCAATTAATATGCCTCTGGTTGAAAACCGGAACGGCTTCTGGATGATTTTAATGCTAATGGCTATCGGATCACTCGGCATGGTGGTCTATTTCAAGAAAAAACGCTGGATATAAAAAATTTTAAATTAAAGACATAGAAAAAAGCCGCTGTTTGAACAACAACGGCTTTTGTTTTTTAAGGTCTATAACATTAACCTTTAAATTTTTTTAAATTGAATTTCTATTCCTCCGGAAAAGCTGCTGAAAATGGTTTGAGAAAACTGCCCATTAGCCAGTTGATAAGTATAAAAAGCATTAGCATTGCAATTAGCATCAAGCTTAAAATACAAATCGACTTTAGCGGTATTTTGCGTAAAACGGAAATAAGAATCACCGACAGTTCCCGGCAAATAGCTTAAACCGTTGTCGCCCATCGCAATAATATCGCGGCCCTTAACAGCGAATTTTAATTTACCCGGATTGTCTTTTTTAATATAAACCGATCCGGACAAATCTGCCCAAATGTTGTTAGAATGAACAAAGGCCATTTCATAGTCCCCGTCGGCCAAAATTAATTTAAAACCGAGATATTTTCCGACATCACTGACCAAGACTGCTTCGCCTTTATCATTGACAATATATGACTTAGGATAAACACGAATGTTTTTCCAATCAGTCATATTGCCAATATAATAAAAGGCAGTGTCCGTCGCATAGCGAAGTCGCTCGCGAGAAATTAAAATTAGCATTTCTGTCTTACCGCCACTTTGGCTCAAAGATTTAATTATCACTGGGTCAAAAGACGATAAATCTTCAACCACGTTAACGATAAAATCTTTTTTGACTGTTACACCGGATGACAGCAGTGCTTCAACCGATAAAGTTACTTTACCACTCGAATTAAACTTATGGAATATTTGGGTCCCGCTATAAGTTGATTCGTCAATCTTCCAGGTTGCCGAAACAACCCGAACATCAGTGTTAGTGCTTGAAGTTGTCACTTCGAGTCCAACACTGATAGAGCGCTGCACATAGATTTCGCCCGTTTCCGAGCTGAAACCACTGGCAGATTTTAGAACGAGGGGGACATAGCCCACTTCTTCTGTCGGAAATTCCAAACAAGAAGAGAGGGCAAACAAAAAAATCAAGAAAACTACAGCTGCTCTCATTTGTTAAACGTTTAAATTGTTAAAATACTATAAACTCACTATATCTAAATCTGATATTTTTATTTTTTACGGTACAACTCCAAGGTCTTCAAACTTATATCACGCCAATTAAATTGGCTCTCAACTCTTTCTTTAGCTCTTTTTCCGGCCTCAATAGCTTCTTCTCGGCGCTTAAAAACTAATTCCAAGGCGATTGATAAAGCATCTTGATCTTTAGCGGGAAAATAAAAAGCTGTGTCGCCGGCCGCTTCACGATTGGCGGCGATATCGCTCGCTAAAATCGGTAGGCCATAAGCCATCGCTTCCAGTAATGAAATCGACAAGCCTTCCATCTCCGAAGATTGAACAAATAAAGCGGCATTAGCATAAAGTTCGGCCAAAATATCGCCGCTTTGGTTGCCGGTAAAAATTATATCCTTGTCATCGGCAGAAAGTTTTTTCAATTCATCTTCATATTCGCCATCGCCAACAATAGCTAATTTTAAATCAGCAGCCAAGCGCCCGGATTTTTTCAAATCCTTAAAAGACCCAATTAAATACTGAATGCCTTTAAGACGAATTAAACGAGAAACGCTGACAATATATTTCCCCTTCTCTAAACCAAAATTTTTCAAAGCATCCTCGCTGACATTTTCTTTAATGAAAGCGCCATTAGGAATTATAACGCTATCGCGACCATGTCTTTGATAAAGATAGTCGCGCATCAAGGAAGTTAAAACAATAACCTCATCGGCATATTTAGACATTGTCTTTTCACCAAGCTTCAACATGAACTTGGCAAAAGTTCCCCACTTATCATTGCCATAATCAAAACTGTGTAAAGTGGCAACAATTTTGATTTTCGGGCTAAAGATTTTTGGAATCCAAGCTAAAAGGCTCGGACCAATACCGTGGAAATGGATAACATCAACTTTGCGCGTCATAGCATCCAAGACAGATAAAAAACCGTGTGTAATGGCCGCTAAATTTTTATTATCAATAAAAGGCTTAGAGATAAGTTTAACGCCTTCCCATTCTTTGATTTCTTTCTCAAGATATCCGCGGCGATTATAAACAAAAACCTCCTGGCCGTTTTTTGCCAGAAAATATGCTAAAGTTTCGACATGACGATCGACTCCGCCGCTTTTAGCCGGTATCCCTTTTTGTCCAATAAATGCTATTTTCATAATGTTATCTAACAGGCAATTATAATATATTTTTATAAATTTGTAAAGGGGTAAACAAAAAAAGACCTCTTTAAAAAGTCCTTTTCAAGTAAATTTATCTAATATAAGCTAATTATTTTAAACGCATCTTTTTTAAAGCTGCCTTGACTCTCGAGCTACTATCTTGTAATTCAGGATCAACGGCGTTCAAAGCATCTCTTGCCTCGGCAATCGAATAACCTAAGGAAACAAGGGCGTCAATTTCATCGGAGCCAAGAGAAACAGAAACATTTAAAGGAGAAATCTTGCCGCCAACCAAGCGAACGACTTTATTTTTAAGCTCTAAAACCAAACGCTCGGCGGTTTTCTTGCCTATACCGCTAACCTTTGTCAGTAAATTAGCATCACCTCTAATAATTGAATCTTTAATATCTTCTCCGGAAGCGATATTCATCACCCCAAGCGCCGATTTCGGACCAACGCCGGAAACACTAATGAGCATCTCAAATAATTCTAAATCATCAATCGAGTTAAAGCCGTATAAGTCACTGGCATCTTCTTTTATTTGGTGATGAGTGAATACCTCCTTCTCTTCTCCTTGCTTAACGCTGTTTAAGAAATTTTCCGAAGCAAAAATCTGATAACCGATATTATTTGTTTCCAAAATAAAATAAGTACCTGCTTTATAAATTATTTTTCCGCGCAAAAAGGAAATCATACT
>CAZREL010000003.1:3935-36817 GCA_964599385.1 uncultured Gammaproteobacteria bacterium | reverse complement strand
CTGGACCCCTTCGGTGTAAACGAAGTGCTCTAACCAGCTGAGCTATGCGCCCTTATTAGCGAAACGATTAATTGGCATAAACCAGTGGGCGAAAGAGGACTTGAACCTCCACGGCCTCGCGGCCACAAGCACCTCAAGCTTGCGTGTCTACCAATTTCACCATCCGCCCAAAAAGCGAAGGATTAATCCTTCACTACTTTTTCTTTAAGCTTCTTCTTATAATCTCTAAGATAATAAAGTTTAGCGCGTTTTACTTCCGCAACTTTCTTGATATCGATCTTAGTGATAGTCGGCAAATTCAAAGGAAAAATCTTTTCGACGCCAACACCATCAGACACTTTGCGAACGGTAATAGTCGCACCCTTTTCTTTATTGTGCTTTCTGGCAATGATAATACCTTCAAAATATTGGATTCTCTCCCTTTCTTCGCCCTTGGAATTTAATTCCTTAATCTTTTGGTGGACACGGACGGTCATTCCCGGCTTAAGTTCCATCTTAGTTTCGACCATATGGTTCGTAAAAAAAATTTAATAACGATTAAAAACTTAGCCGAAACTCTTATGTCAGGCTAAATCTTGTCTAATACTATAATTATTTTTTGTCATTGTCAAGCCTATTTTTCACAAATTCATAGACGGCTTGATATTCCTCTTCTTGGCTTAAATTAGTGGCATCAAGATAAAAATCATAATGCTTAGGGTCATTAACGTCTATATCGTAGTATTTCTGATAACGCAATCTATCGCTTTCAGTCCTCTCAAGCATTACTCTCTTGACATCATCAACACTTTCTGGCAAAACCCCCTCATTTCTCTTATTTTCTTTCTTTAAACTGCCAAAAACACGCCTGGCACCCTCATCAAGACTAACGTCAATATAAATTTTTAAAGAATGGGGGATAAAATACCAAGAAGTACGGCCTTCAATAACAAAATTGTCTTCTTTTTGACCCAATTCTTTTTGAAACTCATCAACCTCTTTATCGGTTGCCGGATCTTTTTCGCCTAAGGCATTATAGTCAGCCAAAGTCATGCCGCGCTTCATAGCGGCATCGCGACGCATCTGCCCCATATAATAACGCGGCCAGCCAAGCTCTTTTGATAATCGTTCACCGACCGTGCTTTTTCCGGAACCGGCCGCTCCGCTTAAAGAAATAATCATATATTTATCGGTTGTCTTTTTGATGATTACAGTCTATCATATTAATATCTTAAAAGCTTAAACATAAAAAGACAAGGACTTAATATGTATTTAGAAAAACTTGAAATAAGCGGCTTTAAATCTTTTGCCAATAAAAATAAATTGGTTTTTTCCGGCTTAGTTGACGGGCAAAAAAGAGGCTTAACAGCCATTGTCGGACCGAACGGTTCCGGGAAATCCAATGTCGCCGACGCTATCCGCTGGGCGCTTGGCGAACAAAGTATTAAAACCTTAAGAGGAAAAAAAGGTGAAGACGTTATCTTTTCCGGTTCGGATAAAAAAGCCCGCCTCGGCTCAGCCGAAGTTTCCTTATATTTAAACAATGAAAATGTCTCGGAAAGAAAAGTTAGAGGCGAGGATGCGAATCTGATCGCCGGTGAAGAAACTCAAGATAACGGAAAAGAGCTTGATAACATCATTAAAACTTGCAATGAAATTTCTATAACCAGGCGTTTATTCCGAAATGGAGACAGCGAATACTTAATCAACAACAGCCGCGCCAGACTGACCGACATTCAAATGCTTTTGGCAAAAGCGAACTTCGGACAAAAAACCTACAGCGTCATCGGTCAAGGCATGGTCGAAAACTTTTTAAGCGTTTCCGCCGCCGAAAGAAAAGATTTCTTTGATGAGGCAACCGGCGTTAAACAATTCCAAATCAAGCGCGAATCGGCTTTAAACAAATTAGAAGCCAGCTATGAGAATTTACAACAAGTCGACATGCTACTCGCCGAAATCAGGCCGCGCTTGAAAAGCTTGACCAGACAAGTTGAAAAATTACACCGCCGCGAAGAGATAGAGGCGGAATTAAAAAATAATCAAATTGCCTACTACAGCGCTCTTTGGCACACCATCAACAAAAAGCTCAAGGTTGCTAATGAATCTTTTTTGGAACTTGAAAAAGAAAAAATGGAAAAGGAAAGGCGTTTGGAAAAAACCGATGAAGAATTAAATAAATTGCGCAGCGCCGATAACTTTAAAGAAATTAACGAACTGGAACCGCAATTAAGAGAAAAGGAAAGCCAAAAAAATCAAATTTTAAAACAACTTGCCAAATTGCAAGCAGAACTGGAAGCAAAACTTGAAGCCCAAGGTCAATTTGATGTTGCCTGGCTTAATAACAAAAAATCGGAATTGGAAACTGCACTGGAAAACATCGCTTTTGAAATTGAAGCTTTAAAGAAATCGGAAAATACAAGCGACGAAGCGATTTTGCGTGAAAAAATATCGGAGATCAATAAGGAAATAGGCGCCAACAACTCTTTGCGCCATGAGATTAGAATTCTTAAAGAAGAAAGGCAATTAGAAGACAGGAAAATTTCCAAAATTGAAGCGATTATAGAGGCCAACATTGAAATGCGCGGCCAATTCGATGTCAATGCTCTAAAAAATAAACGCGAAGAATTAAACGCGGCTCTTTTGGAAATAGAAGAATCTTTATCGCTGATTAATAGCGCCAGGGACGATAGCAAAGCCAAGGAAGTTGCAGCGGAAATATTGCTGATAGAAAACAAGAACCGAGAGCTTAACCGATCTCTTGAAGAAATCAATCGCGAATTAAAAAAAAATAAAGACAAGATCGGCGGCAAGGAGGAAATCGAAAGAATTATCGATGAATTTTTGGCGCGTCTTGATGAAATCGGCAAAGAAAACGATTTAGAGAAAGTGAAACGCTTGGTTGATGAAGAAAAAAATATTTTCCGAACAAAGATAAAAGCGGCTGTCGCCGGAGAAGATCTGGAAAGCTTGGAAAAGATCAAGCAAATCCAAGAAGAAATTATCGCTTTAACCGACAAACGCCAAATTTTAAGCGCCAATTTAAGCGAAGAAAGAATGCGTTTGGCGGCCGAAAATGAAAAGGCGGCAATTTTAAACGAAAAGAAGAGACAGGCCGAAAGAGAGATAAACGAAATTAAGGCTAATATAGAAAAAGCAGAGAGCGAATTTGATGCTTCCGGCCTGGAGAATGACAAGCGAGAAGCTCAGAAAAAAATTATTGCGATAGACGCTAAGGTTTTATCTCTTGAAAAAGAAGATCGCCTGGCGGAACTGGAAGAAAAGAAAAAGACGGCCGAAGCTGAATATCAAGATTGGCGCATTAAAGACTCTTCACTGAGAGAGAGGTCGAGGCTTTTAGAAAGAAAGAAATTAGACTTGGAAAATGAACTGGCAGGAATAAAAGCCAAAATTGAAAAAAGCCAGATTAAATTTGATGCCGGACAAATCAAAGCGGAAGAGATAGAATTAAACAACCGCACCGAAAAATTAAATCAAGAAATTTCAAAAATAAAAGAATCTTTAAACGAGCTTTACGAGGCCAGAGATCAAGAAAAGGCCAAAATGTTTGAAATTCAAAAAGCCAGCCAGACTATCCAGCAGGAACTTAACTCGGTTGTAAATCGCTTAAGCGGTTTAAAAATGGAAACAACCAGACAGGAAACTAAATTGGAAGATTTGGAAAGCAGCATTAGAAATGAAGAGTTAAGCATTTCGGAAATAGAGAAATTCCAAGTCGACGAGAACTTGGATATAGACTCTTTAAACAAAAAAATCAGTTCCGCTAAAAATCAAATGGAGCAAATTGGCGGCATCGATCCTGAATCGGAAAAAGAATACGAAGAAACAAAGAGCCGCTTTGATTTCTTAAGCGCACAAACCGAAGATTTAGAAAAAGCGATTGCATCATTGGAGGAAATCATCAGCGAGCTTGATAAAAATATAAAAAATAAATTCGACGCGGAATTTAAGGTTATTTCGGAAAAGTTCGGAGAATATTTCAAAATATTATTTAATGGCGGATCGGCAAAGATCAGCAAACTAAGCTTGGAAGACGTTGAAGCGGCAAAAAAGAAATCAAAGGATGAAGCCGCTACGATCGGAGTGGATAATGGTTTAATGCCTGAAGAGGTCGCAATTAAAAATGAAATCGGCGACAAATTAAAAAAGATTCGTTTTCTTAAAAAACATAATAGTGCCGACCTGGAAGGCATTGATGTTCAAGCCGTGCCCCCCGGAAAGAAAATTCAAACGGTGACAATGCTTTCGGGAGGCGAAAGAGCTTTAACGGCTATCGCCTTAATCTGTGCCATTATCAGTGCCAATCCTTCACCTTTTGTAGTTCTTGATGAAGTTGATGCCGCTCTTGATGAAGCAAACTCGGAACGCTTAGCCAGAATTCTTGATGATTTATCGGACAAAACTCAATTCATCGTAATCACTCATAATCGCGCCGCTATGCGCAAAGCCAGTATCTTATATGGCGTAACTATGGAAGCTGACGGTGTTAGCAAACTCTTAAGCGTTAAGTTAGACGAATTAAAAAAATAACAAAAGTTTATCAAAATCTAAAAGTCTCATCATTATCAATAAATTATAATAATAGTGCTTTTTAAAGCACTATTATTTTTTATTACCAAACATCATGCCTATCACCTTACTATCCGCATCTTTAAATTTTTTAAATGCCCTTGTAATTTCAGTAGAAATAGATAGCGGCGGCGGAGACTTCGGTCGAATAAGCATTGTCGGCCTGCCTGATACCGCCGCCGGAGAAGCCAAGGAAAGAGTTAAAAGCGCTATTAGAAATTGCGGCTTTGATTATCCGCGACGCGGCATAACCGTTAACTTGGCGCCAGCCGATTTAAAGAAAAAAGGAACAGCCTTTGATTTGCCGATTGCTATTGGTATTTTAGCCCTTAAAAATAAGTTAAATTTCGACAAAGAAAAAGATTTATTCATCGGCGAACTGTCTTTAAGCGGAGAGCTAAGAGGAGTAAAAGGGGTTCTGCCGATTGCTTTAAAAGCGGCGGAAGAAAAAATGGAAAGAATTTTTTTAGCGGACGAAAATGCACATGAAGCTTCTTTGGTTAAAAATTTAAAAATAATACCGCTTAAAAATTTACGCGAAGCAATCGGTATTCTATCCAAAAAAATCCAACCAAGAAAAATAGATAGCCCAAAAAGCTTCAAGCTAATTGAGCGGACAAGCGACAACCTGCCAAATCCGGATAATATTATTGGCCAACAAAAAGCCAAGCGTGCTCTGCAAATAATGGCGGCCGGTCGCCATAACTTAATATTTTGCGGACCGCCCGGCAGCGGGAAAAGCGCTTTGGCAAAAATGTCAAAATCATTATTACCGCCATTAGATGATGAAGAAAAACTGGAAGTTATGAAAATTTATAGCACTCTTGGAATAATAAATACAATTAGTAAAAGCAATATAAGACCATTTAGGTGCCCACATCATAGTTCCTCGGCTAAAGCAATCATCGGCGGCAACAACTTACAGCCGGGGGAAATGTCTTTGGCTCACCGCGGGCTGCTTTTTCTCGATGAATTACCGGAGTTTTCTCGCGATGTCTTGGAAGCTTTACGAGAACCCTTAGAAGAGGGGGTAATAAATATAAGCCGTGTTATCGGTTCAGAAAGCTTTCCGGCTCGTTTTGTTTTAATAGGAGCCATGAACCCTTGTCCCTGCGGATTTTATGGCGACCATGAAAAAAACTGTTCTTGCACCAAAAGAAGTATTGAGGTTTATCGCAAAAAAATATCGGGACCAATTTTAGACCGAATTGACTTATTTGTTGATATTAAGAGATTCAGCTGGCTTAAAAACACCGATAAACCAACGAAAAACACGGCAAACAATGCCAAAATAATTCGAGAACAAATAAGCTTAGCCGCTGAAAAACAAAAACGTCGACTAATGGGTACGCCCTGGAAATCAAACGCCGAAATACCGAGCACCGCAATAGAGCAAATAGGATATTTCCAAGAGGACAGCCTCCGGCTTGCCAAAGAGGCAACGGAAAAACTAAAGCTATCAATAAGAAGTTATTTTAAAATATTAAAAGTCGCAAGAACTATAGCCGACTTGGAAGGGCAAGAAAAGGTAACAAAGGATCATATTGCCGAAGCCCTCCAATATCGCGACAATCATTGAAGGCTTGGAACAAATATATAAATATTGCTATAATGATAAAGAAAATAAGGTCGTAAAAGACATTTCGAATTTTAAATTAAAAATATGCGCAAAAAAGCTATTGCTTCATTTTTATCGCTTCTTTTTGTTTTTCTTTCAACCTCCGGATTCGGTTGCAAAATAGAAGATAAAGCAGTAAAAGAGGCTGCCACTCCGGTTACCATAACCTACTGGCGGGTTTTTGACGGTGAAGACGATTTTGCGGATATTATAAAAGCATACAAAACTTTGCACCCTTATGTAACAGTCGAATACAGAAAACTGCGCTATGAAGAATATGAAAACGAGCTATTAAATGCTCTGGCTGAAGATAGAGGGCCGGACATTTTTTCCATCCATAACACTTGGATGAGAAAATATGAAAGCAAATTAGCCCCCGCCCCAGCCACAACAAAAATGGTTTTCCCGGTAGTTAAAGGATCGATAAAAAAAGAAGTAATCAATGAAATAAAAGAAACTCCGTTTATTACTGTTAATGGACTAAAAAACACCTTTGTAGAAGCAGTCGCCGGAGATGTGGTAATCAATAACAAGATCTATGGACTGCCTCTTTCTGTCGACACTTTAGCGATGTATTACAATCGAGATTTGTTTAACAACGCCGGAATCGTCAGTCCTGCTCCTTATTGGAATAAAGATTTCTTAAAAACGGTCAATAAACTAACCAGACAGGATTTGAAAAGAGGTATATTGCAATCGGGCGTTGCTTTAGGCGGTAGCGGTAACATCAGCCGAGCCAGCGATATTTTAGCGGCTTTAATGATGCAAAACGGCGCCACGATGATTAATGACAGCGGAGCAGTCGTCTTTAACAAAATTCTTGAATCGGCTCAAGCCAGCGGTTATAATCCGGGGAAAGAAGCTCTGCGCTTTTATGCCGATTTTGCCAACCCGACCAAAGAATCCTATGCTTGGAATGAAGAACAGAAAAATGCCTTAGACATGTTTATCAGCGGCAACCTGGCCATAATGTTCGGTTATGCCTATGACTTGGAAACAATCAAAACCCAGGCGCCAAAACTTAATTTTTCTATCGCCAAATTTCCACAAATAGAAGGAAATCCTCCAACCAACATAAATTTTGCCAATTACTGGGTTGAGGTTGTATCAAAAAAAAGCAAATACCAGAACGAAGCTTGGGACTTTTTACAATTCTTGACATCGGAAGAGCAGGTAAAAATATATTTGGATAAAACAAAGAAGCCAACCGCTTTAAGAAATTTAGTCCCGACTCAATCAACCGACGAAGAAATAGGAATATTCGCTTCGCAGGCTCTTAACGCTAAAAGCTGGTATAAAGGTAAAAACCCGCAAGCAGCAGAAGACGCTATTAAAGAAATGATAAAATTAACGGTGGAAAATCCAAGCGCCGAATTGCAGCCGATAATAGACGCCGCCGCCAATAAAGTCCAACAAACAATACAATAAAACTATGTTTAAAAAGAAAAATCTTGCGAAATTAATATTCTTAACAGTTATCATATCTTTTTTCGCAATAGCAGGATCTTCAATGGCTGCGGGATTATTGCCGGAAGCCAGCGGCAGTTCAGACTGTGTTAAAGACGGCAATTCTCCGGCAGAATGTGGTGATTACACTGTTTCCGATATCGCCAGCATGGCCATTACAATTTCCAACTGGATATTCGGCATCGTCGGGTCATTAACCTTATTGATGTTTGTTTATGGCGGATTCATGTTTTTAATTTCCGCCGGTTCAAGCGACAAGGTGAGCAGTGCTAAAAAAATAATCACTGCCGCCGTAGTCGGCTTGGTTATTGTTTTTGCCAGCTATGTCATAATAAACTTTATTTTGGGAACTGTTCTGGGCGTTGGTTTCACCGGTACTCTTCCGTCATAAAGCCTTAAAAAATGGACACTTTTAATATTAAAAAACCGCAACGCGAGGATTGCTTAGGCTTTCAACTTCTACAGCACCGCAATATAAAAGATATAAAGCTGGAAGATGTTTCCCGTCGTCTCGGTATTAAAATAGATTATTTAAAAGCTATTGAATCAGACCGCTTTGACCTTCTTCCGCCCGGCATATACGGCCGTAATTTCTTAAAAAAATATGCTAAATATTTAAAATTTGAAGGAGAAGCTTTGAATGCGCAAATTAAACAATTAGAACAGGAGGACAAGAGCGATCCTTTTGCTAAAAAAGCTATTAATAAAAAAAGTCTCAGGATGTTTCCCAAAATGATTAAAAATGCCATTTTAATCAGCGCCATTGCGATTTGTTTTCTTTATTTAGCTTTTTATGCCAGGAAAATTGCCGCGCCCCCAAAACTAAGTGTTAACCAACCCAATGACAATCTTATTATCCGGGAAAAAACCATTAGAGTGGAGGGTGTAACCGAAGAAGAGGCGGAGCTAAAAATTAACGGAGAGTTAGTGCTAAATAACAATAATGGGCTTTTTTTCCAAGACATAAACTTAAAGAGCGGGTTAAATAGCATTACAATTAGCGCCAAGAAAAAACACAGCAAGGAGAGTATTATAACTAGGCAAATCTTAGTGGAATAATCATATGATAGAACAAAAGAAGACAATTTTGTTTGACATCGACAAAATTTTAGCTAAAATAAACATCGGAGAGAGGGAGAAGGTTGCCGAGCTGGGCTGTGGAAATTTTGGATTTTTCGTCTTCCCTTTAGCCAGACTGGTCGGCAAACAAGGAAAAGTTTATGCGGTTGATATTTTGAAAGACTGCCTGCAAGAAATAAAAACGAGTGCCAACAACAGCAATTTGCCGCAAGTTGAAACGATTTGGAGTAATTTGGAAATATTTAATGCCACAAAAATCGAAACGGCCAGCATTGATGCCGCTACTCTAATAAACGTTTTAAACCAATCGCAACGAGTAACGGAAATGCTTAAAGAAGCGGCCAGATTATTAAAAACAAATGGGCAGTTACTCATTATAGAGTGGAAACAAGCGGACATACCGCTTGGACCGGAAAAAGAAAAAAGAATTAAATTGGAAGAGTTAAAAGAGAAAGCTTATAAATTAGGCTTAAACATCAAAGAAGAGTTCGAGGCCGGACCATATCATTACGGATTAATATTAAGAAAATTCTAAGTATGAACATCACAAACTTGCTGAAAATCAGCTATTGGACAGATCTAAGACCGAGATATTTCGGCGAAACAACCTTCTATTTGGTACTGGGGGTTTTAATTGCCAGCTTATTGGCAGCTATCGTAATTTTCTTTTTAAAAAGAAAAGGCGGCGCTTACAAAAAAACTTTATCACAAATTTATTCCTTGCTGATTGCCAATTTCATTGTCGGCTCCCTGCTATTATTCTTCCGCTTTGAATTGGTTCCGTTCCTTTCGGCAAGATTCTGGACTGGCCTCTGGATCATATCATTGCTAATCTGGATTTATTTTATTATTAAAGAAGCAAAAAAAATCCCCGCTAAAATACAAGCTTTAAAGCTTGAACAAGAAAAAAAGAAATACATTCCATAATAACAAAACGAGAGTCGAAAGAGTTTTTTTAAAAACCTCGCTATCAGCGAGGTTTTATTTATGTCTAAATTGATCGGACAAAAAGGAGAGAATATAGCCAAGAATTATCTTCTGCAACGAGGCTGGTTTTTCTTATTCCAAAATTGGCGATATGGCCATAAAGAAATCGATTTAATTTTTAAAAATAAAATTGGAGAAATCATTTTTGTAGAAGTTAAAACAAGATCTCTTATAAATAATAACTCGATTTTTTCATCATTTTCCGGGAAACAAAATAATAATATCAAAAAAGCCGCTCTTAATTATTGCTTACAAAACAAAATAAATCTTGATAAAGCTCGTTTCGATTTGATAATCATCGAATACAAAGACAACTTAGCCTCTCTAAAACATTACTCTGACATTAACTGATAAATACTGGCGACTTCATCTTTATAAATCAATCGCCAATCAACGGAAGATGACAAATAATCTCGCAAATAATTGCCGACCTTTAAATCCGCGTCGTTAATACCAAACAGAAACTTTTCCCAATTGCGGGCCGTCAAATCTTTGTCTGTGGTTGGTATTAAAACAAGCGATATCGCATGCTCCTTTAAGCGCCCAACAATCTCTTCTTGATCTTCAGAATAAAAACGATAATATTCTTCCAAAAAGCTATGTCCTTTATATTCGACTTGCGGCAAACGGCCATCAATGAATATTTGTCTTTCCGGAAGCTCATGAATTAGATAGCCGCCCCAAACGTATAAATTAAAAAGGCGCAAATCATCATATTGCTCATTTCTATCTAAAAAATTTTTGGCCCGGCAAGGATAAATCTCGCAATGATTTTCAAAGGGGCGGCTAGTAAAATTCGTTTTAATGAGCTGGCTTACTGCTATAAGCAGCATAAGAAAAATAATCAGGACCCGAAACCATCGCAAATAGATCATCTGGCCTCTAAGAGCCTTTTTACAAACACCAAGCTCCAAGGCTTGGCCGATTGTCTCCAATAAAAAAGGAAAACTCGCAACAACAAGAAGGGGAAAATGGCGGCGCGACTTAAAAGCTAAAACAGTAAAAACTAAAGTTAAAACAAAACTCCACCAATCTATTCTTTTTTTAAATTGGCGATTACTATAAAAATGAGATAAAAGCGCCAGAACAACAAAGGCCAAATAAATTAATTGGGGATAGAGAAACGGAAAGGAGGATTGAGGCAGCCATTCTTGAATATGACTTAAATAATAAGAATCGCGATAGCCATACAAAAATGAGTATAGCCGCAATCCATAAGGTGAAATTAGAGTTGATAAGAAAGCGATAAAAGCCAGTCCGGAAAAAGTTAAAGTCTCTTTAAAACTCATCTTTTTGCAAAAAAATTGAACTGCGACAAATAAACCCATGACAAAAAAACCGATTAAGAAGCTGCCATGAATCATCGACCAGAGCCACATTGCCGGAGTTAACCATAATAATATTTTAAAGTTTCTTTCATCTTTATACTTATCCAAAATAATAAGCACTAAAAGTAAAAACAAAAGAGCAAACTCCTGAATTCGCACGCCAAAATGAGGCAAAGAGGCCAAAACGGCAAATAACTGCCAAAGAGCGGAGAACCAGTCCGGCAGACCGGGCCATTTTTTCTTAGCTCTTAAATGCAATAACCGAAAAACAATAATAATAAGTACCGCAAAAAGAATTGATAAAGAAATATAACCAAAATCCCTTTCTATAAGATATATAAAAGCATCACTTAACCATTCATGATCAACCCAGTTCCCGGTAAAAGAAAAGTTGTAAATGTTGGCGGACGGGACAGAATAATCAGCTATAATTTTTTCCCCAACTTTTTTGTGCCACGAAAAATCTGGATCTAAATAGGAGAAAGAGCCGCTAAGCAAAATAGACGCCAAAAGAAAATAAAAAATAGACCAGAAAACCAAGGAAAATTTGATTTTTTTGAATAAAAAAGACATAAAAACAAAACTTTTAAAATCAAAGATATTTTAATCTTAACATAGGGGCGCCTATTTGTCTTGTCGTAATTAATATGCTAAAATTATAAATGTAAAAACAGAATTTAAAACTAGAAAGGTGGTGAATTATGAAAAAAATTTCTAAGCACTTGATTGCTTTCACAGTCATTTCTTTGTTCGCTGTTCCAATGTTTGTTATGCCAGCCTTGGCTCAAACCGACATTTACGGCGTTAATCAGCTCAACGCTGGTTTAAATGGCTCCCTTGGAACCGCTAACAGCGATCCTCGTGAAATCATCGGTCGTTTTATTAAATTGGCTCTCGGTTTCTTAGGTCTTATCGCAGTGGGCATCATCTTACTTGGTGGGTTTAAATGGATGACCTCTGGCGGTAATGAAGAAAAAACCGGAGAAGCAAAGAAACTTATGGGCGCCGGCGTTGTCGGTCTCATTATCGTTTTAGCTTCTTGGGGTATCGCCACCTGGGTTGTTTCAAGCATCGGCAATACTGTAAAAAATTCGTAACCATCTAAGTGATTCTCATCGACAAGATGGGATTCACTGCTATAAGCGGCAATTAAGTTTCCGCTCATGGCAGTGAATAAACGCTTAACGCGGTTTTTATGAAAAAAATCCACACTATTTTATTATCTCTTTTTGTCTTCTCAATTTTTGCGGCTAACCAGGCTATGGCAGTAGACACCAGCTTTGGTTTAAACACAACCGTCCAGTCGGTTGATGTTTATAAAAGCCAAAATGAAGTAAGCTATAACGAAGATTTCATCACAGGAAAAGTTGGTGATATTATCGGCATGGTTTTGTCTTTTATTGGTGTTCTTTTCCTTATCATAATCATTTATAGCGGCATTATGTGGATGACGGCCATGGGCAACGATCAGCGAGTTGATAAGGCAAAAACAATGGTTATCAATGCCACTATCGGTTTAATAATTGTTTTCGCCGCCTATGCCATCACCAACTTCATCGGCAGCCAATTTGTAAACTAATGAAACCATCTATATTTAAAAATTTAAATAAAGGCTTTCTATCTTTATCAATAGGCGTTTTTTCTTGGCTGTTGGCTAAAAAAGCTCAAGCTTTAAATTTTGCCGAAACAAGCGGTTTAGCTAAAACAGCCAATAATGCCGGTTATCCAGAGGGACTTAATGCTAATCCGGAAGAATTGATTATACAAGGGATTGGCTTTGTTCTCTCTTTTGTCGGCGTTCTCTTTTTACTGCTAATGATTTACGGCGGCTTTATTTGGATGACAGCCAGGGGAAATCAAAGCGATGCTGAAAAAGCCAAAAAAATTATTACCGCCGGGCTTATCGGCGTTATTGTCGTTTTCGGCGCTTATGCTATCAGTTACTTTGTAGTTAATTTCTTTAGCGAAAGCAGCCTACAATAAATATGAAAAAAATATTATCCGGAATTTTCTTTGTTATACTGGTTTTAATCGCCGCTCCGCATGCTAACGCCGGTTTAAAGGACGCCTTTTCAAAAACCTTGCCCCAAGTAGCCAGTAACGGCGGTTACGACACCAGCCCGGAAGCAAACTTGGAATCATCAATTGCATCTGTTATTACTGCCTTTTTATCTATTTTAGGAATTATATTTGTTATTTTAATTATCTATAGCGGCATAAACTGGATGACTGCCGGCGGGCAAGAACAGCGGGTTAGCGAATCAAAACAAATGCTGAAACAAGCAATAATAGGCTTAATCATTGTTCTTGGCGCTTACGCCCTAAGCTCATTCATTATCGGCGCTTTAAGCACCGGCGTCGGCGGCATAAATGAATAAAAAATTAAATTTATGAGGCATTTGAAAACTATCACCAGCATTATCTTCATGACCATGCTTTTAGTTCTTCCGTTTTTCGTTTTCGCCGGTGACCCGGCTACAAGCGACCCAACTGGTGAATTTGTTGATAACTCCGGCGGAGGGGGCATGCTTTCAACTGCTAAACCAAATGAAAAATTAGCAGAGATAGGCAGCAAATCCGGCTATGGCGAGGCCGACTTACCCTCGGTGGCCGGCATTGTCATTCGTTCTGTTTTAGGAATCTTGGGCACAATATTTATTGTTATGATTATTGTTGCCGGAGTTAAATGGTTAAGCGCCGGTGGAGATGAAAAAGAAGTAACTGATGCTAAAAATTACATAAAGAGAGCGATTATCGGGCTGGTCATTACCCTTTCTGCTTGGGCAATCTGGTCTTTTATCGCCAGAGTTTTGGCCGGATAAATTTTGAGAATAAAGGAAATTTAAAAATATGAAAATGAAAACTCTTAAATACATATTATCAGCCCTAATCCTATCAATTCCAATGATTGCAATGGCACAGGGAGGTTTTGTTGATCCTGATATTCTCCACTCACAGACTGATGTTGTTGGCCAAGCAGGAGGTTTCACCGACGTTTCAATCGGCAAGATTGTTGCCACAGTTATTCAAGCCGTCCTTGGTTTGCTTGGCTTAATATTTTTAGTTTTAATAATAATGGCGGGCTTTAAATGGATGACTGCCGGAGGCGATGAAAAAAAAGTTGAAGAAGCAACCGCTTCTTTAAAATCAGCCGTAATCGGTTTAGTTATTGTTTTATCAGCCTACACCATCACTTATTTCGTCTTAAAAACTTTGCCTTTTTCAGGATCGCAGATTAATAACCAGCGCGCCGCTTAAAAAATATTTTTGATAAAAAAAGAAGGCCCTGTTTTTTAAAACAGAGCCTTTTTTGTTTTTTTGAAGTTTTACTCTTAGTAGCCTTTCAGCATCGTAAAGCAAACTGAGTGCTTTCCGCCTTTAGGATCGAAGGCGCTTTGATTCGGATTTAAAGTTGCTTCTTTAGAAACAACAGCCGTACTCATACCGGAACCGGTTTCGTGATATAAAAAGGTCGCAGTATAAATACCGGGACCGGGAATCTCGAAAACAAAGTTACCAGTTTTTTTTGGTAAATAGTTTTCTATTTTAAAACCATTAGGTCCGGTTACAATCACCTGCACATCGCGGAAATAAAGGTTTGTGACTGATCCAGTCATCGAGATTCCGGCGATTGCTACGGTTGAAGTTCCGCTTTCAGCTAACTTTTTAGCGTAAGCATCGGCATATACCATGTTAGAATACGCAGTTGAGGCAGCTAACAATTCCTGAGGATTATTCCCACGGGAAGAAACATAAGCCATCTTATCCTTAGCGGCCATCTTGTTTAGAACTTCTTCTTTGGCAAATTCGACATCGTTAATCTTGCCTTGATAAACTCCTATCAAGGAATCGTTGTAGGCTTTCTGCTTCTGCAAGTTGCCGGTTTCGACGCCGTCTTGCGTACGACGAAGTCTTTGGGCTAATTTGTCATTTTTTGTCTCCAGATGCTGAACTTCGGCTTTGTACTCAGCGATCTGCTTATCAAATTTAGCCAAAGTTTGGCTAATTTTACGGTCACTTTTATCACCGTAATAGAACCTGTTTCCCTGAGCCATGGCTCCAAACACAACAACAAACATCAAAACGCTTAAAAATACTAACTTTTTCATTGTTATATCTCCTTTTCTTTAGTTATTATTTACTTTTTAAAGTTCTACTTCATTTTTCAATGTTAAATAACTATATCATAAAAATAGATAAAAGTCAATAGTTTATCCACATGGCCAGGATTGACTTTTTTAACCCCGCATGCTATGGTTTCTGGTCAACTAAGTCCCTGCTTAAATAGTTTGACTATTATAGAGTAGGGATTTTTTAATTGGCCAAACCAAAAATATATGAAAAAAATCTTAACTTTTGGAGAGGAAATAATGCCTCTCAGTAGACAGCAGCACATTGTGCTGCTCATTATAATTACTTGTATCTTCCAATTCGTTTTATTTCACTCTCCGGTATTAGCCGAAGCAGCAATAAACCAAACGACTGCCGGCGATGAAGAAATGATATTCGGAGCCACTCTAAGTAAGGAAACTGCAATAGACAAAGAAGCGGCTAAATTCAGCGGTCCGGTCTCAAACGAAATTGAAGTTGCACAAGAAACTACGGATAATATAAAAATAGAAGAAAAAATAGCTATAGAAACCGCCAGTTCAACTCCAATTGTTAAAGTTATACGCACCAGTGTCCACTCCATGACAGCCTATAACTCGGAAGCGGCCCAGACCGATGACTCCCCATGTATCACAGCTAATGGATTTAATGTTTGCGAACACGGCATTGAGGATACGGTTGCCGCTAACTTCTTACCAATGGGAACAAAGATTCGTATTCCGGAATTATTCGGCGACAGAATCTTTACGGTTCGCGATCGTATGAACAAAAGATATACCGAAAGAGTTGATATTTGGATGGTAAATAGAGCCGACGCTCTTAAATTCGGTGTTAGAAAAGCTAAAATAGAGGTAGTAGAAATAATTGAACCGAATCTAATTGTTAAAAAATAAATTTTGCAATCAAAAAGACGACCCCAATTGGGGTCGTCTTTTTTGTATCTATTTTAAAATAGGAAACTTAAGAAGCCGCGCGACTTGCCAAGTTTTTTTTCTTTCTGAGAAATCGCCAAACTGGTTTTTACAACCGTATCCGGATTCAAAGAAATACTGTCTATGCCAAGTTCAACCAAGAATTCAGCAAAATCCGGAAAGTCGCTTGGCCCTTGGCCGCAAATACCGACCTTCCTTTTATTCTTTTTAGCGGTTTTAATAAGCTGTCTAATTAATTCTTTAACGGCAGCATTCTTTTCGTTAGAAACACCGGAAACTTTTAATGATCCCCCTGAATCGCGATCGATGCCAAGCGTTAATTGAGTTAAATCGTTAGAACCGATGGAAAAACCGTCAAAAATCTTGCAAAAATCTTCCGCTAAAATTATATTAGCCGGAATTTCCGCCATCACATAAACCTCTAAACCATTTTCACCGCGCTTTAGACCATTCTCGGCCATAATCTTTTGAACCTCCTTGCCTTCTTCAACGGTACGACAGAATGGCACCATAACCTTTAAGTTCTTAAGACCCATTTCATCGCGAACTATTTTAATAGCGGCGCACTCCAATTTAAAAGCTGGTAAAAATTGCGGTGAATAATAACGGCTTGCACCCCTAAAACCGATCATCGGGTTAGCCTCGACAGGTTCAAATTCCTTGCCGCCAATAAGATTCGCATACTCGTTACTCTTAAAATCACTTAAACGCAAAATTACATCTTTAGGATAAAAAGCGGCCGCCAAAATCGCAACGCCCTGTGCTAAGCGATCAATGAAATATTGTTTTTTATCTTTATAACCGGCAGTTAATTCGGCAATTTTAGCTTTTGCGGCATGATCCGTTAATTTATCAAAGTTGATAAGAGCTAAAGGGTGAACTTTGATATAATTGTTGATTATAAATTCCAAACGAGCTAAACCGACGCCATCATTAGGCAAAAAAGAGTGGGCAAAAGCCATATCCGGCTCACCGATGTTCATCATGATTTTTGTCTTGGTCTTTTTTAAATCTTTAATATCGGTCTGATCAACTTTAAAAGGCAATTTACCTTCATAAACAAAACCAAATTCACCTTGTGAACAGTCAACTGTTACGGTTTGCCCGCCATTTATTACTTTAGAAGCTTTACCGGTTCCAACAACACAAGGAATACCGAGTTCTCGAGAAACAATCGCCGCATGACAAGTTCTACCGCCCTTATCGGTTACGATAGCCGAGGCAATTTTCATAATCGGTTCCCAATCCGGATCAGTCATATCGGTCAACAAGACTTGTCCGGGTTTAAATTTATGAATATCTTTAACATTCATTATTTTATTAACCGTACCGGCACCAATTTTACTGCCGACACTTTGTCCGGAAATAATTAAATTTCCTTTTTTGTTTAACTTATAGCTCTCAACAACATTAGGGTTCTTACGACTTTGAACAGTTTCGGGGCGAGCCTGGGTAATATACATTTTTTTCTCTTCGCCATCATACGCGAATTCAATATCCATTGGCTTCTTATAATGTTCCTCAATCATGATTCCCCAATTAGCAAGTTCAAGAGCCTGTTTATCGCTTAAAGAGGCCTTCTTTTGGTCGTCTTTAGCGATCTTAACGTTTTTAACAGGATTCTTGCCGCCCGGATTATAAATCATCTTAATATCTTTCAAACTGCAAGAACGAGAAATAATTTTTTTAGTCGGCTTGAAAACAATAAATTCATCTGGAGTAACGCGGCCTTGAACGATATTTTCACCCAAACCAAAAATGGAGTTGATGACAACCGTATCTTTAAAACCTGATTCGGTATCAATGGTGAACATAACCCCGGAAGAACCGATATCGGCTCTAACCATTTTTTGGACGCCAACCGAAAGAGCGATAGAAAAATGATCAAAATTCTTATCAACACGATAAGAAATGGCGCGATTTGTAAAAAGAGAAGCAATACACTTTCTAACAGCCAACAAAAGATCTTTTTCGCCGCGAATATTCAAAAATGTTTCTTGTTGCCCGGCAAAAGAAGCATCCGGCAAATCTTCGGCAGTAGCGCTGGAACGAACAGCCACGCTCAAATTCTTTGTCTTATATTTAGCCGACAAAGTTTTATAAGCTACGGCGATTTCATCTTTAAAATCACGAGGCATTTCCGATTCTAAAATCATTTTACGGATCGCAGCGCCGCGCCTCATCAAGTCGCGGACATTATGAGTATCAAGTCCTTTTAAAGTTTCTTTAATCCTTTCTTTCAAGCCGCTTTTTTCAATAAAATAACGATAAGCATCGGCGGTTGTCGCAAATCCATCCGGTATTCTAACGCCTTTCTTACTTAAATTAACAAACATTTCTCCTAAAGAGGCGTTCTTACCGCCAACTTTTGGCACATCTTTAATGGAAAGTTCTTTGAAGAAAAGAATAAATTTACTTTTCATAAATATTTTTTATTTTTTATTTTATACTTTCAAATTATAGCACAGGCTTTACATTCTTGAAATAATAAATTAAGATATTTTTACATGCGGACGTGGCGAAACTGGTAGACGCACTTGGCTTAGGACCAAGCGGGGCAACTCATGAGAGTTCGAGTCTCTCCGTCCGCACTAAAAAGGCTTTGAAAAAAGCCTTTTTTATTGGTAAAATTAAAGTATGCTTAATTTTCTTCACAACTTCTTACCGCAGGAAATATTATTTGATGGAGGCTGGTTTAAAATATATTATTACGGACTAACAATGGCTATAGCCATTAGTGCCGCATTATTTACAGCTCTCCATATTGGTCGCCGTTTAAAAATAAAAAGCGACAATATTTTTGATTTAAGTTTTTTTCTGATTGTCAGCGGCCTCATCGGCGCCAGAATTTATGACATCTTTCTTTTTCTACCTTATTATATCAATAAGCCTTGGGCAATTTTCAAAGTTTGGGAAGGAGGATTGGCTATACACGGTGCTATAATTGCCGGAGCGGCAACCCTTATAATATTTGCCAAGAAAAAAAATATTTCTTTTTGGAGATTAAGCGCTATTATCACCCCGGCTTTAGCACTGGGACAAGCCATTGGACGATTCGGTAATTATTTTAATCAAGAATTATTCGGCCGCCCGAGCAGCCTGCCTTGGAGCATACCGATAGAGCTTGTTAACCGTCCCTTTGGTTATGAGAGTTTTTCTCATTTTCACCCAACCTTTCTTTATGAGAGTCTCGGCTCATTAATTATTTTTTTAATTTTATTATTTTATATAAATAAGAAGGTTCGCAGTAAGCATAATTTCAATCAAGACATTTTCCCGCTCTCTTTTTATGTGCTATCATATTCCCTGTTAAGGTTTTCTTTGGAGTTTATTAAAATAGACGAAACTCCTGATTTTCTCGGCTGGCGTTTTCCGCAAATTGCCAGCCTGGCAATGGTATTAATAACTTTAATTTTTATAATTAAACCAATATGTTTTTCCGAAAAAAAACCGGCTTTAAAGTAAAGCCGCAACTACTAATCCTTTATATTATCGGCTTAATGATGGCGGTAGCCGTCGCTCTTCCTGCCTATGTCCACTCGAATTTCTTAAGCCAATTTGTCAGCTTAAGAACCGTGAGCTTCTTTTTCATGGCAGCCAATGCCGCAACGTTTTTAATGATTTTAGCTTTCCCGGCAATTATAAAGCGCTTAGGCAACCGGCCGACTTTCATGATTTTAATGTTCTTGTTTGCTCTTTCTCTTTTCTTTTTTTCTAATGCTAATTCAGCCATTGCCAGTTTATTTTCTATTGTATTATTCACCATATCATTCAACCTTGTCTTCATTAAACTTGATTTATTCATTGAAAAATTCACTAAAAACTCCGATACCGGCAAAGTCCGCGCGCTCTATTTTACATTCTACAATCTCGGCTGGGTGATGGCGCCGTCTCTATCAAGCAAACTAATTGAAGCGGTTGGTTATAATATGGTTTATTGGATTGCCGGCATGATCATTATCCCTGCTTTCCTAATATTTATTCTGACTAACGGACATTTAAAAAGTAAATTAAAATACGAAAGAGAACCGATTGCTAAAACGATCAAAAAAATGTGGCAAAGCGGTAATCTGCGCGGCATTTTCTTTATTGCCCTAATACTGCAGTTATTTTATACAACTGCCGTAGTTTATGTTCCTATTTATCTGCATCAAACAATCGGCATGAGCTGGGAAACTCTCGGACCAATTTTTTCCTTTATGCTTTTACCATTTGTTCTTTTCGAGATACCGGCTGGCTACATAGCCGATAAATGGCTCGGTGAAAAGGAAATTCTAATCGGCGGCCTGGTAATAATGATAATTTCTCTTGTTTTATTTTTCTTTTTAGGCACCGCAACGCCTTTAATATGGGCAGGCGTTCTATTTTTCAGCCGAGTTGGTGCCGCCTTAATAGAGGCAATGCGTGAAAGCTATTTCTTTAAACTAGTAAGCGCCAAAGATATCGGATTAATCAATTTATTTCGCTTAACCGGTCCTATCGCCTATATTATCGGGCCGCTCATTGCCATTGCAGTTACCTCATTCCTTCCGATACAGTACCTTTTCTTGTTTTTTGCTCTTATTGCCTCAAGCGGAATTATCATCACTCTATCTTTAAAAGATAGCCGATAAAGTGCTCTTAAGGAATTGACTTTGCTCTTTTTTTCTTATAATATATCAAAAGTAAGCAGGCGGGTATCGTATAATGGTTTTTTATATCAGCCTTCCAAGCTGAGGATGGGGGTTCGATTCCCCCTACCCGCTCACACAAAACAAAAACACGGGCTTTATATCCGTGTTTTTGTTTTGTGAAAGTCGAGCCGGGGAATCGAACAAGCGGCAAGCGAAATATAAGGCGGAGCGGAAGCGACAACGAATAATTGAGCGACGATAAGCCCGAGCTGGCGCAGGGCTTAGCGGCCGGTCAGGACAAGCGAGGCCGCCGCAATAACGGCGGCGGCTGAGCGCGATACTCCGTCGCCGGTATTGGTTTTTCACTCCGAAGTTGGTGTATACACAATGTATATACACCAACTTCGGGATGAAAATATAAGTAAAGAAGCTACATCTTGACAAATTTTCAAAAGTGGAATTTAGGCAAATATTTATTATTCTCTGCTATTATCCCAATGATTTTTTGGTAACTATGGAAAAGGACATGGAGGCTGTCAAAATCTTGATCTGGGGAGCCATTGCCTTAGCAATAACTTGTTCATATTCATTACTGGACAAAGCAACTTATTTAAAAACAGTGATTATCCCCGGCTTCCAATACCAACTTGCGGCTTACGAAAAAATAAGCGAAGGTGAAACACCGATCACTTACGTCACGCTAAAATTCACCAACAAGTACGGCGTTTCTGTCATACATACTTTTACGAATATTGACTTCGTTAAAGATGTGTCAGCCGCAAACACCGGTGAAAAATTCACAGCCATTATTAAGGACAACAAAATTATCCTGATTTAAAGGCTAAACAAAAACAAAAAAACAAAAGGAGACTCATCCATGAGCCTCCTTTTTTTTCTTTACAAAAAACCAAAATCTCCAAAAACTTGCTTTTTCCCACCAATTTGTTAACATAAATATAAGCCCATTATTTTCATGGCTTAATCAGATAAAAGTTCTTTTCCGGGAAGTTAGGGAAAGTTAGGTAAAAGACGTCAGGCGATTACTGCAGATTGCCAACCTAATAAAAGGGGAAATCCTCATAAAGAGTCGATAACCCAGAACAGCAGCTAAGGTCAAAAAAAATTAATCATTGGGCTAATAAGATCCCTTGATTACACCGAAGCTCTGTGCGTAAAGCAGTGCAATGCGCGATACCTTATCAATCTTCCCACCCAGTAATCTTGTGCTACGGCACACAAACAGAAGCCATCTCGAGTAGGTGGCTTTTTTCTTTATCAAGACTGGTTATTTTTCTTTCTAAATATAAGAAGGATAATAATCAAAAGAAAAATTGAATGCAGGAAAAAATCTGTCGGGGTTAAATTAAAGACAAAAAGTTCCGAAGCGGCATTGAGAATGCCCTTAGCATCAATCGCGAGTGCCATTTCTAAGGCGCCAATTAAAAAAACGATTAGCACCCAATAAACTATTTTAACCCACTTATTTAAAAGTAGTAATAAACCGGAACCGATTTCTAAAAATATTAAGAAATAGGAAAAGGCTGGCGGCAAAGCTAATGACAGCATTTCTTGTTCGGCCATCTCAGGATTAAATATTCTAAAAATTCCAGCCGATAAAAAAACCGCCGCCAAAAAATATCGTAAAATATCTTCAATATTTATTTTTTTAATATTTCCCAAATTCATATTTTATTTTATCATGAGTAATTTTCTTTCGAAATAACGTATAGCGCGCCATTTTAGCCCAAGCCAGAGCCGTTTTAAATAAACCATCACGTAAAATTCTGCGAGACGAATATAATAAAATAACAGATTTAATCATCCTGAATTTTCCGATACGAGCCAACCTCTCGCAGTAATCATAGTCTTCAGCCAACAAAACCGCCGGATCAAAACCGCCGATTTTATCGTGTATTTCTTTTTTAGCCATAATTCCGGCGCCAATAGAGGCAGGAGAAAAATACTGCCTAAAAAAACAAAACGAATTATAAAAAAAAGCAAAAATTTTATAGCTCGTTTTATTGGGATTAAACTTAAAATAAAAACCGGCACCGCTTAAATTTCTATCTTTAAACTCAGCACTGACTTGTTTTAAAAATCCTTCTTGCAAAACAGTGTCGGCATCAAGAAAAAGAAGAGTATCGCCATGAGCTAAGGCCGCACCATTATTTCTCTGCCAAGAAGGATGATGATGAATTTCGTCTTTAACAAAAAGACAGCCGTGATTTCTGGCTATCTCTTCGGTCTTGTCGGTTGAATTGCCATCGGAAACAATTATTTCGTAATCTGAAAAATCTTGTGATTTTATCGAATCAAGAAGTAATGGCAAAAATTTCTCTTCATTTAATGTTGGTATGATAATCGAAAGCATATTTATTTAAATAAAGTTCTCGCCAATTCCCAATAAGATTTATCGCCATTTTGATATTGAAAATACCACCACTCAACTCCCCACAAATAAGTCTTAGCAAATTTAGTATTGACCGCGAATTGCAAATTAGCTTTAAACTGATCGATATTAAAAGACTTATCGGCTTCTTCTTTCGAAAGATAAATCATGCTTCCTTGAGGAACCCATGGTTCTGCTTGGAGTTCAATTATATAACGGTTTTCCGGTTTAATTCCGGCCATGTATGCCTTAAAAGTATAGAACCAGGCCGGCAGAGGATAGCGAACATAGCCACTCCAATTACCCCAAACGACTCGATATAAAGTACTGCCAAAAATATCGCCATACAAGGCCTCCTTCCTCCACCAGCTCAGTTCACCGGTAGCAGAAACAACAACCGGACGATTATCTTTCTTTCTGACGAGTTCCAATTCTTCCTCAAAAAATTCCGAATCACTCGGCGGGCAAACACCGAAAGCATCTAAAAACGGCTCATTCTCTACCTGCCAAGCGACAATGGAGGCATTGTCTTTATAATGTTCAACAACTGAATTCAACATAACAAGCGCTCTATCTTGAGTGACGGTTAAACTCCTTTTTTCAGCCCACTCCGGTGCATGACATTCCGGCCAACGAGGAAGGCGCCATCCGATATTAGCAATAAAGCGAACATTTCTTTTTGCACCCTCGGATATTATAAAATCGTAATCGGAAAAATCATAAACACCGTCTTCTTTCTCTATCTGGTCCCAATATATCGGCAAACGAATTTCTTTAACCTGCAAATCATCCAAGATCGCCAAATAAACCTCTTTCCAATTAAGGCCAAGCTCATCGCAAAACTTGGTTGAAAAAGTTACGCCAAAAAAACCTTTTTCAAAAGTCAAATCTTTTTGCCTCGGATAGTGATTGGCAATTTTAAAAGTATAAAAAAAGAAAGATAAAAAAATAAAAACCGCAAAAATCACCAAAAAACTTTTGCGCACTTTCATTTTAAATATGGTCACAAATTTTATTCTACGAGGCTTCATTTTGATTTTATATTAAAGCTAAAAAATAAAAACCAATCGCAATTAAAAAGACAGCGGAAAATTTCCAAGCCAAAATACGCCAAGAAAAATTTTCTTTCAAAAGTTTAGGCGCCATAACAGCCAAAATTGCGCTCAAAATAAGAAGGAGCGCATACTGAATTCCTTGTAAGGCATTAACCATAACAACTGATCCTAAAAATATGGCATAATTCTGTAAAATAAACCCGGCCGAACCAAGAAGTTGGTTTATAACAACCAAAACACCGCTATTTTTTTTAGAAGATTTTTTCTTGCCGCCAAACATCGCCCGCAATTCACCTCTAACTTTTCTGTCAAACAAAAATATCAAAACAAAAACAGCTGCGCCGATTCTCGTCCAAATAAAAGCGCTAAAAAATTCTTGCCCGGCATAGGCGGCTTTAGTGCTGATAAAATAAATGGAATAAGATAAGGCAGATAAGAGAGCAATCGTTAAAGCTTTGCTATTTTTATCGCCTAAATTAATTTTTAATTTACCGGCCAATCTTGAAAGATATGATCTATGTTGCGGCAAAAAGGCTATTAAAAAAACTCCAGCCAAAGAAAAACCAATTCCAATCAATTGATTTAAAGAAAAAGATTCCTTAAAGAACAAAAAAGAAAAGATTAAAGAAAAAACAGGCGTTGAACCTCCAATAAAAACCAAAACCCTTGAAGCCTCTCCTCGTTTTAGTGATTCATATAAAAGATAAAGAGCTAAAGCAAAAACTCCGCCATTTACCAGATTCCAAATAACCAAAGCGGTGCCGGGCCAATTTAAGAACCAGGGAGCAATAAAAATAACGGCCGCACCGAGAAAACAAGCGGCAAAAGCATAGGCTTTGCTATTCTTTATAACGTTATCAACTAAAAACTTATCAAAAAGATTGGCGATAGCCAGCAAAAGATAAGCCCCTAAAGCGACAAACAGCCAGGACATAGTTATGAATTAAATATTTTCTCTATATTATAAGTACCCATGTTTTCCGCGTTTAAAAATCCATCCACAGCCGCTCGCGCCAAGCGACCGGAAGACAATAAATCCGGCAGCCACTCTTCAACATGTTCAATCGGCAAAGGGTCAATACCGGCGCCAACAGACAGAATCCACTCTCGATTAAAATCCTCCTGACTGCCTATCGGCTCGGAAATTATCATCGGCAAACCAAGGGCGCAAAAGAATGATAATTCGGAAGGTTTTGTCCATAAAATATCACTCTCCGCCATAACAGAATTAAACTTGGAAAAATAATCATTTTTATTATCGGCATAAATTATTTCTACGCCTTCGCCGATTTTTAATTCGTTTATTTCGACTTCAGACATAAAATAATCACGCACTTCCGGCCTGACTCCGGCAATTAAATTTAAGGCGATATTCCCCTGCTTAATTTCACGAGCTAATTCTTTTAATAAAGTGCCGCCGATTTCTTTCTGCGCCCCGGCTCCGCCGACAGCATAGGCAATTGTTACGGGACCGGAAAAATCGACATCGCCTTTTGGTAAAATATCTTTCAGAAGAGACTCGTATTCTTTCTGGTATTCAGAATTTTTATCAAGACGCAACACGCGACGCTTTAAAGACAAGGCGGCTGATTCTTTATTCTCTCCGATTATTTCTTTTGGCAATGGGAAGCCGCTGACAATTAAATTTTCTTCACGAACACCATACATTAAGAATCTTTCCTTTAACTTATCATTTGGCAAAAGATATTTAATTCTGCTTCCTTGCGGATTAAGCGGCGCCCAAGCTCTTGAAGCATCGGTATCACACACAACGCAATATATATCGCCGGAATAAGCATGCTCCTCGGCCATATAAGCGCCAACAAAAAAAGTTGCGACTAGTGGCCTGCCGTCATCTATCGTTTGTATCAAATTTTTTCCCAAACCTTTTTTAATTGCGGAATAAAAAGCTAACTGCTGGACTGTCGGTCTGGAAAGATTGCGAGCTGGATACATCGGCCTTATCTTTTGAAAAGCATCCATCGCTTTAAAAACAAAGTGTCCCAACAAAGGTATCTTTTTTAAACGAGAAATTTTTTCATAAGACGATTGAGTATTCACCCAATATTTTTTTTCCCAATCTTCAATCCCCTTATAATCATTAACAATAAAAACTTCCCCGCCACTTAAATGACGTAAAGCATGAGCGGGGCGTTGATGCCCATACCCCATATCAGCCGCCAAAAGATTAATTAACTTTTTGCTCATACTATTTTATTAATATTTCAAATTAAGAAATTTCTTTCCGGTTTTCTCTTGTAAATATTTGTAAGCATTTAAAGCGGCTACAGTCGCTTGACCAGTGGCAACGGTAATTTGTTTTATCTCGCAATTAGTCACATCGCCAGCGGCAAATATGCCGGGCGTCTTTGTCGCTCCTTGATTATCAACAACTATCTGATTCTTATCATTTCTCTCTACGAGATCAGAGATTAAATCAGTGCTGGCAATTCTTCCAACTTCAATAAATACTCCATCAACGTCTATTTCTTTTTCGCTATTATCTTTTTTATTTAAAACAACAATTCCAGAAACCTTGTTACTTCCCTTTATTTCCTTGATTTCCGACTCCATCATTATTCCAATATTATCTCTATTCTTTATTTCTTCCTGCAAAGATTCAAAGCCTTTGAAAGAATCTTGACGATGAATCAAATAAACCTGTTTAGCTATTTTAGATAAAACCTCTGCGGCATCGAGAGCGGAATTACCGCCACCAACCACCGCCACTATTTTACCTTTAAAAAACGGCCCATCACAATTGGCACAATAAGAAACCCCTTTGCCGCCAAGTTCGATTTCTCCCGGAATTGCCAAACGTCTCGGGGATAAGCCCATAGCAATTATAACTGATTGCGCTTGAAGAGAATCTCTAACCGTGTGAACTAAAAAAGATCCGTCGGCTTGCGGTTCAATTCTTTTAACCTCATCATTTTTTATTTCCGCCCCAGAATCAACTGCCTGTTGACGCATTTTCTCAATTAAATCAAAACTGGATATTTTTGGCGCTCCGGGATAGTTTTCAATCTCGCTGGCCCAGACCAATTGGCCACCCAAATCCTTTCCGACTATTAGAGTTTTCATTTCTCTTCTGGCCGCAAAAATACCCGCCGTCATTCCAGCCGGACCAAGGCCGATAATTATAACGTCATACATAAAAAATAATAGATTAAAGACATCTAACACTACTAATTATAGTTTTTTTTGAGTCTTTCTGCAAACAAAAATATTTTCAGATAAGCAACAGAACAACATTCAAAAAATCTATATTTTTTTGTCAAGAAAAAGTATCTCTAACTAATATAAGCCAAAAAAAATTTAACTTTATAACAAGTTTTCCACAGTTTGTCTACTAATTTTATTTATTTAATATTAGCTAAATAAAAAAGAAAAGTCCACATTTCTGTGGACTTAAATTTTATCTTGTTGATAACTTTACTAATCATGATTATAACGACCGGACCAAAGATTGAGTTTAATATAAATAAGATCTTTGGCGGTTATTAAAGCATCTTTTATCGGTCTTAAGCGGCTCCCTTCGGCATTCAACCAAGCAACCGGCACTTCTTGAAATTTATAACCAAGATTCTTGGCAACCACAATAGCCTCAATGTCAAAACCAAATCTTTTTACTTTTTGAAAATTAAATATATCTCGAGCCGCATCAGCTTTAAATAACTTAAACCCACACTGAGTATCTTTTACTCCATCTAACAAAAATAATTGTATAAAAAAATTTCCCAGACGACTAATAAATATTCTATATTTTGACTGTTTAATTATTATTGAACTTTTGTCTATATAGCGCGAGCCCATTAATATATCAATTCCCGGATTACATTTGATAATATCTAAAAATTTATCAAATTCTTCAATTGGTGTAGAGTTGTCAGCATCAGTAAATAAAATGTATGAACCACTGGCTGATTCGATTCCCTTTCTTATAGCAAATCCTTTACCAGAATTCTTAGTTAAAGATATTAATTTAATATTCAAATCCGTGAAAGATCTAACAATATCAGCTGTTTTATCAGTACTTCCATCGTCAACTACGATAATTTCTACTGAAAAGCCCTTTTTTTGAAAATAACCACTAACCGCCTTTATTGTTTTAGAAATCCTTTTTTCTTCGTTAAAAGCGGGGATTATTAAAGATAAATAAAAATTTTCTTGAATATTTTTCAATTCCCTATCTTTAAATCGAAAAGTCCATAATTTATTGGCTAAAAAATTCCAAGTCATAACAAAACCGGTAACAATAATCTTAGAAAATATATACCAAATACTAAAAATATTAACAAATATAAACATTCCAAAAAGATTAATCGAGAGGCCGATACAATGAACAATTAAAAATTTAATAAATAGCTTTCTATTATTAGAAGAGCTGCTCTTAAAAGTCCAGTTTTTATTAAATATATAATTATTTACAACCGCCAATAAAAAAGAAATAGTCGCGGCAACTAAAACAGGCAATTTTAAATAATTAACTAAAATAAAAAGACCTCCAATATCAATTAAGGTCCCCATTGTTCCAATCAAAGAATACTTCAGTATTACTGTAGAGTTTTTTACAATCAATTCTTTTAAGCGATTAACCGTGATAATCATAAAGGGGATTTACCCGCTTAAAGCGTTACTTGTAAATAAACCGGCATTTAAAACACCGGTTTATTTCAGTAAAATCTTTTGTGGACCATAAGGGACTTGAACCCTTGACCTCTTCCATGCCATGGAAGCGCTCTAGCCAACTGAGCTAATGGCCCGTAAAACTTTTCAAATCTGAGGCGCTATAGCCTCCGCCGGCTGGCGGATGAGCTAATGGCCCATAATTGTTCTTCAAGGAACAGTTAATAGTTATTTTTGCATTTATTGTTCTTCAAAGAACAATGCATAACTCCTATTAACGACTTCTTGCTTAATATTACAGATAAAAACAATAAAAGTCAAGATGCTAAAATAAAATAATTTAGATTTTATGTCAATACTTGACAAAATCTTTATATTTTATTATACCCCTTCTCCTGCCAGGATGTGCTCCCGCCAGGAATTGAACCTGGATCTAGAACTTAGGAGGTTCTCGTTTTATCCGTTAAACTACGGGGGCGATAGCGAACAGAGATATTCTAACTTAAAAAAAAATATTTGACAACATAATAGGGAAGGTAAACCAAACCCTTAAAAATATTCTTTGACAAAGAAGGTTATTTTTTCTAAAATAAAAGAATAATAAGAGCTTTAGCTACTTTTTTATCTAACTGTAATAATATGTTCAGCAAGGAAAGCAGAATTGAAAAATTCAAAGATGCCGAAACAGTCATCGGCTCATCAATCAAAGTAAAGGGGAATTTCCAAGGCAAGGGAAACATTGTCATTGAAGGCATGTTAGAGGGATCAGTCAAAACAGAAGCCAATCTTTTTATCGGTGAAGAAGCCAGAGTCGTTGCCAACATCGAATCAAACGATTCTTCAATCCATGGGGAAGTGCACGGAAATATTAAAAGCAAAGGTTACTTGGCTATCGGTAAAACCGCTAAAATTTTTGGCGATATTCAATATACAGAAATATCGATTGAAAAGGGCGCTCTTATTAATGGGCAATTGGTCGCTGTCAGTGAAGATCAAAAAAAAGGACACTCCAAAAGGGAACAGACGGAAGATATTGAAGAGGGCGAAGCATAATAGCTGCCGATAATAAGATAAAGCCTAAAAGAACTTCAAGACAAAAAGTCTTATGCATGTTTATATTTACGACGAGTATCTCAGCAAGAGCAAATACGCCAGGGCAGTCAACAGAATGGAAATACGTTTAACAGATCTTGGTCTAAACGGAAAAATTCTGCGTCTGGGCGGCATTAAGAACATAAAAACCGCCATTGAGAACGAAATACGTCTTGGTGCCAAAACAATTGTTGCGGTCGGAAACAACCAAACGATAAATAAAATAATCGGAGCTATAATTAGCGCCGATGTTTATGATGAATTTCAAAAAAAGACTTTATTGGGAATAATACCAATAGGAGAAGATAATTCCATTGCGGATTCTTTTGGCATAAAAAATGAAGAAAGTGCTTGCAACATCTTACTTGCCAGAAGAATAGAGAAGATTGATCTTGGAATAGCGGGGAATCAATATTTTTTAAATCAAGCCAGTATTAGCAGTCTCGGCACTCAAATCGAAGTCAATTCCTGCAAACTGGAAACAGCCGAAAAAGGTGAAATAAGAATAGTGAATCTCCTTAGTGACCGAAAAGAAAAAGCTAATTTCAAATCGAGCCCTTATGATGGAGTTTTAGATATTATTATTAAAACAAAAAAGAAGGACACCACCTTCTTAAACGCCAGAACATTAAGGGTTATTAACGAAAAAGAAAAAATATTGATAGATGGCGTGTTGGAAATAGAAACCCCTTTAGATATTCACATTTTGAAAGGAGCGGTAAATGTTATAGTTGGTAAAGACAGGATTTTTGCCTAATAAAAAATCACCTTAAACGGGTAGGCAAGAAAATTTCTTCTAGGCATTTTCGAGCAAGAAGCCGGAAAAACCCTAGTAAGAAAATCCCCATGCTTGTCGTGCCTGACCCGTTTAAAGTGATTTTTTTGTTAAAATGTGTCATTAGACAACTGTCCAATATATCACAATAAAATTCACTTGTCAATACTTTATAGATAAGACTTTTCCACAATTTATAAACATAACAAAAAACCGGCCTTATTGGCCGATTTTTTATTTATTATCCTGTGAAAATTAAACCTTAATAACCACTGGCAGAACCATGGGGCGTCTTTTCGTGCTTTGAAATAAAAACTGTCCAATATCGTTTCTAATTTTATTTTTTATAAAATCATCATCGGCAGAAGTCATAGGATTTTTATCTTTAACGATCTTTTTTACCTTAGCTCTTGTCTTTTCAATTAAATCGCGATTTTCTTTCATGTGAACAAAGCCGCGGGAAATAATATCCGGATTACCGATAACCGAACCGGTTTTATTATCAATGGTTGTTATAATAACAATCATACCGTCATCCGCCATCATTCTTCTATCACGTAGAACTATTTCCGAAACATCGCCAATACCAAGACCGTCCACCATGACATAACTTGTATCAACTTTTTCTTTCAATACACTCGGCTTCTGTCCTTTGCGGAAACGAATGACATGACCGTTATCCAAAACAAAAATCTGATCATCTTTATAGCCTTCACGCAGAGCTAATTTCTTAGCCTCTACCAACATATAATAGTTGGCATAAACCGGTAAAAAGAAATCCGGCTTAATTTGTTTAAGAATTTTTCTGATATCATCAGCTGTGGCATGCCCGCCGGAATGAACATCCATAATACTACTATGAATGACGTTGTCACTTAAACGATAAACCTGATCTTTAATTTTTTGGACCGAACGTTCGTTGCCGGGAATAACCGAGGAAGAAAAAATAACAGTGTCGCTCTTCTTAATTTGGACATAGCGATGGTTATTATTAACTACGCGAGCAAAAACGGCATTAGACTCACCTTGGGCGCCGGTACAAATCATAACCACTTTATTTTCCGGGTAATCATAAATTTTCTCAATCGGAATAAGTGTATTTTTATGAGCCGGAATATACCCCAATTCCTGAGCTATTTTAACGTTCATTTTCATGCTATAACCATCAAGCGCAACTTTCTTGCCAATCTTTTCGGCATAAGCCAAAATTTGCGTTATTCTTTCAAGTTGCGAAGCAAACGTGCCGATAATAACGCGCCCCTTTGCTTCTCGAATTATCATTTCGATGTTAGCTAAAGTTTTTTTAACCGGTATTCTTTCTTTGGTATATGCTACACCCAAACTCTCAAGCATTAAGATGCGAGGTGAGGGAAGTTTTGATAAATGTTCATAGCTAATAGGACTGCCTTCACTCGGATCATCTTCCATCATCCAATCGCCGGGATGTATTACGGTACCATGAGGACTTTGAATAATAACGCCGACAGCATCTATAATAGAATGCTCAACTTGAAAAAAACTGATTTGGAATTTACCAAGATTTATTTTTTGGGAAATAGAATCAATCGTAATAGCCTTAAGATGCTTAGCGGAACCTTTTTTATAATCCTCTTGTCTATGTTTAACCATAGCTAAAGTCAGCTTACGACCAACAATCGGGGGATTACCGAGTTGTTCGAGTAATATTGGAGCGGCTCCTATATGATCAAGGTGCCCGTGGCTAAAAATAACACCTCTTATTCTTTTTTCTTTGCCGCGCAAGGAAGAAACATTCGGTACTATATAATCAATACCGGGCATATCTTCATCGGAAAACTGCATGCCCATATCAAGAATAATAATATCTTCTCCATACTCAAAAACGGTGCAATTACGGCCGACTTCTTCTTGTCCGCCAAGGGGATAAATCTTAAGACTATCTTCACCGGAAGATATTTTTGTATTGGCACCATTTTCCGGCTGAATTTTTCTGGTATAAAATTCGCCACCGGAATGAGAAGCGGAGCTTCTTGTTTGGTGTCTATTTTTATAATTACTTCGATGACTCTTAGCAGAACTTTTAGTGTTCTGAGCATCTTTAGGGTTTTTTTCAATTTTAATCGGGGTAGAAACCTTACGGCTTAAATCCAAATCAAGTCCGATAGAATCGACTTTTAGGCTGCTGGTTCTGGAAAAACTCCGGTTTCTGGCCGGATAGTGTTTTCTCGGAGCCGCCTTAGCCCCTTGCTTTGTTTCAAACAT
>CAZREL010000003.1:0-3907 GCA_964599385.1 uncultured Gammaproteobacteria bacterium | reverse complement strand
GTCCCGGTTTAAATTACCAGGATAATATTTTTTTAGTTTTTAAATACCAGTCAGCTACATCGCTAAATCGACTGGCTGGCTCAATTAAGACCGTGCCGGAGAACCCCCTGACTTCACGGCTTAAAACGTATGTATAGTTTGGAAAATAAAGAAAAATTACCGGAACCTCCGATAAAAGTATCTTTTGTATTTCCTTATATTTATTAATTCTTGTTCCGGCATCAACCGCACTCCGTGCCTCAAGCAGAAGTTTATCCACTTCACTATTATTATAAGCGGCTAAATTTAGACCCTTGGCACCAATTTGTCCGGAATGCCAAAAAGCATAAATATCAGGATCGCCGCCCACAGCCTGGCCGTATAATAATATTTCAAAATCTCTATCTTTAATCAAATTAGCCGCCTGTTCTCCGGAAACCATTTTAATTTCTAAATTCACGCCGGCAGAAGCCAGATTCTCTTTAATCCTTTCTGCCACCAGATAATTATTCCCGGCATCAACTACGGTTAAATTTAAGCTTAAATTCTTATCTTTTAAAATCCGAGAAGCCTTTTCCCGATCGTGAGCAACTCGGAACATTTCTTCATCATAAGCCGGGTTTTCCTTTATATAAGGGCCATCGGCGATTCTATATGATCCCCCAAAAACATCATCAACAATTTCTTGCTTATTAATCGCTTGAGCTAAAGCGAGGCGGGTATCCTTTTCCCCTAAAACACTATTTTTGGTGGAGTTGAAAAATAAAGAAACAACCTGGGGCTGAACAAGATCATTAATATTCAAGGAATTTTTTGCCAATAAATCTTTCTGCGCTGAAAATGGCAAATAATTTATACCCATTATATGCTTATCGTTCAAGGCTTTAATGGCTTCCTGTCTATCAGCAAAAAAAACAAATTTTATTCCATCCAAATAAGCTTTTTTACCATAATAATCATTGTTTCTTTCCAAAATAAACTCTTTTATTTCACCGCTCTTGTTTTTGGTTATGGATTTAAATTTAAAAATCCCGCTGCCGATTGCCTTTAAATTCAATTCGGAAAGAATTATGGAATCAGGGCTAACATTTTCCCATAGATTAGCCGGCAAAATCCCAAAAGACAATAATTCTAAAAACGGCGCATAAGCTTCCGATAAAACAAATTTAACGCTTGTATCATCAACTTTTTCTATCTCAGCCACAGAAAGGGCATTTCTAAGCGGTGAACGGTAGTCGGGATTTTTAATTAAGTTATAGGTGAAGACAATGTCATCAACCGAAAAATCACTTCCGTCATGCCATTTAACACCACTTTTAATTTTTATAATATATTCTTTACCGTCTTCGCTAATTGAATAACTTTCCGCTAAATCATTTTGCAGCTTACCATCCTTACCATATCTAAAAAGACTGGAGTATACCAAACGATTCAAATCGTTATCAATATCACGATTCACGGCATATATCGGATTATCCGTTTTAGGATAACCAACCACTCCTTCAATATATACACCGCCTTCAGCCGGTAAATAGGAAATATTATTTCTAACAAAATAAAATATTAAACCCGCTAAGCTAAACAAAAAAACCAAAGAAGCAACTTTCAAAGTCACAAGCTCCTTTGGATTTAGAAACTTTCTCAAATGCTTTAGCTGCTTAGAGTTTGGTATTTTACGCGGCGAAAGAGAATAGACTAATTTTTTGTCCATTTCCGCTTGCTCCGTCGTTTTACGGCCGGATATTTCAGGCAAAGAACCTTTAATCCGCCGCCAGGAAGGGAGAATTTTGCTTTTTAAAAAAGACATTAAAAATATCTTAAGCTTTTATTAATAAAACGCCTAAAGATAAGAGTATAAAAATCGCACCAAGAATAATGGTGGCAATAAAAAGCTTTTTTTCCAAGCCGCGCTTAGTTAAATAAACGCCGCCGCCTGCACCGCCAAAAACTCCTCCGAGACCGGCTCCTTTGCTTTGCAAAAGAATTGCAGTCATCAAAAGAACGGCAACAACAACTTGGGAAATTTTTATTAAGGCATCCATATATTATTTTTTCACCTTTTCGATGATAGCTAACATGGTTTCTTTATTGTTTTCAGCCAAATCAGCTAAAATCTTACGATCGACTTCAATCTTGTTCTCTTTTAAAGAAGCAATAAAGCGAGAATAAGACAATCCGTGTTCACGAACGAAAGCACTGATTTTAATCTGCCACAAACCACGCATTACTCTTTTTTTCTTGCGTCTATCCACAAAAGCGTGAGCTCCGGCCTTAGTTCTGGCAGTTTTAGCAACTTTAACCAAATTTTTACGACCCCAAGTAAAGCCCTTAACGGCTTGCATGAGCTTTTTCTTTTTCTTATTATGGATAATTCCGCGTTTTACTCTTGGCATATGTTCAAAATATAGTATTGATTATAGCTGGGCCAAAGTCTTGATAGTTTTATCCAATGTTTTGGAAGCTAAAATATCAAGCCTCTTTTTCCTGGTCGTCTTTCCTGACTCGCGGGCATTAAAATGATCCTGGCCAGCTTTAACCTTCTTTAATTTATTATTAGCAGTTTTTTTAAAACGCTTAGCGGTTGCCTGGTGCGTCTTTATCTTTGGCATATATTTTTCCAGATTAAAAAAACAGGTTATTACCTGAGTTTAGCGGTTTTATTTCTTATTAACCAGAATTATAGTAAATCTTCCTCCTTGATTTGTCAAGGGCTGCTCGGCTTCAATCTTTAAAGCAGGGTTTTCTTGTAATTTAGCGACAAAACTATTAACAATCTCCACCGCCTTTTTAGGATACTGCTTTTCTCTACCTCTTAATATTAATTCAATTTTTGTTTTATTCTCTTTAGCCAAGAACTTTTCAGCTTGAGCGATTCTCATTTCCAAATCGTGATCGCTAATACGAAAAGTCAAACGAATATTCTTAGTTTCCACCTTTTTCTGTTGCATTTTCTGCTTATGAGCCAGTTTTTCTTTTTCATATTTCAACTGACCCAAATTAACAATTTTAGCTACCGGTGGATTGGCCTTAGGATTAACCTCTACTAAATCAAGATCGGCATCGGCTGCCATCTGCAAGGCTTTCTCTAAACTAACCTTACCAACCGCTTCATTGTTTTCGTCAATTAGAAAAAGTTCAGGCGATTTTATCTGGTTGTTGGCGAGCATCGTCGGTTCTTCAACCTTTCTTTCCACTCGGTGAAATTTAATACGCATTTTTATTGTTTATAAATTGTGATAATCTTATCTTAATTTATAACTTAAAAATTATTTAAAGTCAATAAAAAAGGGCAAAAAAGACAAAAACAGAGGATTGAAATAAAAACGCTTGACAATCTTTTTTTCTTAGTATAGAATGTGGGTATTAAAAATAAAACAGAAAAGTAAGGTAAAACGAAGATATAAATTATATCTCTGTTTTTTTCTGTCTATTGCGCTCGTTAAAAACGAAATAACAACAATCATGGTGATGGTTTAATTTTGATGCTGATTAGCATCAATTCGTAAACAAACAAAAATTTTTCTCTGTTTTTTAAAACAGAATCTTATAATCAATCGGATATGTAAATTTCCGATTCGAGTCAATCAAATTTTGAGAGTTTGATCCTGGCTCAGGATGAACGCTGGCGGCGTGTCTAAGGCATGCAAGTCGAATGTCTAGTTTACTAGGCATGGCAAACGGGAGAGTAACACATTGGCAATCTACCCCTAAGACGAGGATAACCTTGCGAAAGCGAGAATAATACTCGATAGTATCAACGAACTTAAGTTTGTTGATTAAAGCTCCGGCGCTTAGGGAGGAGCCTATGGCCTATCAGCTAGTTGGTGAGGTAACGGCCCACCAAGGCTACGACGGGTATGGGGTGCGAGAGCATGACCCCACTCACTGGGACTGAGACACTGCCCAGACTCCTACGGGAGGCTGCAGT
>CAZREL010000002.1:25443-39747 GCA_964599385.1 uncultured Gammaproteobacteria bacterium | reverse complement strand
AGTGCTCTATCCAGTTGAGCTACAGGCGCCAAAACCAAGTCCTATCGGACAGATTTTATCCGATAGGACTTTGGTATAAATGACGATATTTTATCGATTTCCTTTTAAGGCCTGTTTCAAGTGATAGCCGGTTTTGAACTTGGCGACTTTAACAGCCGGAATGGTAATTCTTTCGTTAGGTTTTTGTGGGTTAACACCGCCGCGGGAATAACGAGTACGTGACAAGAAAGTCCCGAAGCCGGCAATGGTAACTTCGCGGTCATTTTTCAGTTCTTCGACAATAGTATCGGTGAGAACTGTGAGCATTTTTTCCGCCTGCTTCTTATTGAGACCCTCGACTTCGCGGTGGATCTTTTCGATAAGCTGCGCTTTGTTCATAACGTTTATGGTTAAATATGCGGAATGCTTTTCCGCATTTAATTTTTATGACAATTAAAGTTATCTGGCGTATTCGGTTACCCTCATTTCTCTGATAACATTGACTTTTATCTCACCTGGATATTTTAACTCATTTTCAATCTTTTTTGCAATATCCCTGGCCAAATTATAGGATTCCATATCATTTATTTTGTCCGGTTGAACAAAGACCCTAACCTCGCGTCCGGCCTGGATGGCATAGACTTTTTCAACTCCTTCAAATGATAAAGCAAGTTTTTCCAGTTCCTCCAAGCGCTGTAAATAATTTTCGTAGTTGTCGCTTCTGGCGCCGGGGCGAGCAGAGGAAATAGCATCGGCGACTTTAACAATAACAGAAATAAGAGTAGTCGGTTTATCATCGTGATGGGTTTCAATTGGAGCGATAACCTCGGCCGGTAGATTGAATTTCTTGGCGATATCGCGGCCAATTTCCGTGTGGTTGCCTTGAACTTCGTGGTCGACTGCTTTACCGATATCATGTAATAATCCACCCTTCTTAGCTAAAGTTACATCAGCGCCCAGCTCTTCTGCCAACATGGCAGATAGATGAGCAACTTCAATGGAATGACGTAAAGCATTTTGGCCATAGCTGGTGCGGTATTTTAAGCGGCCAATAATTTGAACAAGTTTAGGATCGAAACCGGTAATGCCAACTTCATACATGGCTTCTTCGCCGGCCTTTTTAATGTCAACGGCGATTTCTTTTTTAGCGGCTTCAACGGCGTCTTCAATCTTGGTTGGATGGATGCGGCCATCTTTAATAAGATAATCCAAAGTTTTTTTAGCGATATGGCGTCTGATAAGAGAAAAACCGGAAATTGTGATGGCGTTTGGAGTGTCATCGACAATAATTTCTACTCCGGTCATGTTTTCAATAGCTTTAATATTTCTGCCTTCGCGTCCGATAATACGGCCCTTCATTTCATCGCTCGGTAAATCAACGGTTGTTGTTGTAAGTTCGACGGTATAAGAAGAAACCATTCTCTGCATAGCAAGAGCCAATAAATCACGGGCCTTTTCTTCAATTTTGTCTTCGGAATTTTCTTCTAATTTTCTTAATCGGACAAGTAAGTCTTCGGCTGATTTTTCCTCAACGCTTTTCATTAACATTTCTTTGGCGTCGTCACGAGAAATTCCAGAAAGAGCTTCAATCTTTGCTTCTTGTTCTTCTTTGATTTTTTTGATTTTTTCTTTTATCTCTTGGACTTCATTGACTTTGTCGTATAATTTTTGTTGTTTGTCCTGAAGTTCGAGGAGTTTTTGAGAAAAAGAACTTTCGCGCTGCTCCAAGCGTTTTTGCAAATCGCTGATTTCGTTGCGGCGCTTTGATTCTTCTTTTTTAGCCTCGTCTATAATAGCGAGGGCTTTATCTTGCGCCTTTAAAAGCGCTTCCTGTTCTTTTAACTTAGCATCGCTGATAATTTTTTCAGCCTTTTCAGCGGCATTACCGATTTTTGATTTAGCGGTTTTTTCAAAGTAAACGTAACCAATAAAGAAACCGGCAATTGCTAAAATCCCGTACAAGGCATAGCTTAAATAATCCATATTTTAGATGGATTGTTTGGAAAAATTAATTTAAAGAGTTCAAATAATGATAGAAAAAGCCTCTTAGGACTTTTTCCCTAAGCTGGAGATTTGTGATTTTTTTGCTAATTTTAATGCAAAATTCTGTGATTTCATAAACAATTTCGAGCTGAGGATGATAGCGCGACCGTAAACAGGGTGAATTTATCTTCATTTGAACCATTCTTCCGGAAACAATCCTGATTAATTAATAGTTTTAACGCTTTTAGCTTAGCACTTATTTCGCTTTTTGGGAAGAGCGGCGGAAGAGCTTGATTTAATTGACTAAATCAACAAAATAACGTAATATTTAAATAATAATTGCAGATAAACAACAAAAAACATGAATATTACCGAATTAGCCAGAATATTAAGAATCCCACCGCAAGAATTGCGTGATTTATTGCCGCAAATGGGTTTTGCTATTGGTCAAAAAGCCATTAAAGTTGATAATAATACCGCTAAAAAGATTATGCGGGAGTGGCCGTCTTTGCGCCGTGAATGGGAACAAAAGAAAGCCGCGGAAATGGTTAAGAAACAGAATGAAGTATTGCCAAAAGAAAAAAAGACTATTCATATACCATCTGTTGTTACTGTCCGAACTTATGCTGAATTAGCCGGAATTCCGGTTAACCGCGTTTTGGCCGAGCTCATGAAAAACGGTGTTTTTACTTCAATTAATGAAAAAATAGACTTTGATACAGCTGTTATTGTTGGTGAAAATTTAAATCTTGATGTTCAGGAGGCCGGCGAGAGCGCCCAAGAGGAAGAAAAGGAGGATAAAAAGTTAGAAACAATCTTGGCTGAAGAAGAGCAGGATGATTTAAAACATCGCCCCCCGGTAATTGTTGTTATGGGTCATGTCGATCATGGTAAAACGAGATTATTGGATTATATTAGAAGTTCTAATGTTGTGGCCGGTGAAGCGGGGGGAATTACTCAGCATATCGGTGCTTATCAAATTGTTAGAAACGGTGAAAAAATCACATTTATTGATACCCCGGGCCATGAAGCTTTTACCGCAATGAGAAGCCGCGGCGCCAAGGTTGCCGATATTGCAATTTTAGTTGTGGCCGCTGATGATGGTGTTAAACAGCAAACCATTGAAGCCTTTAGAATTATTGAGGCCGCTAAGATTCCATACCTTGTTGCCATTAATAAAATTGATAAGGAAGCAGCCGATATTAATCGTGTTAAACAAGAACTTTCTACTCAGCTTAATATTACCCCTGAAGATTGGGGCGGAAAAATTATTTGTTCGCCAATTTCGGCTATGCAGGGAACCGGTATTAATGAAATGCTTGATATGGTTTTGTTATTGGCCGAAACAGAATCAAGTAATCTAAAAGCCAATCCCGAATCAGCCGCCGCCGGAACTGTTGTTGAATCCAATGTTGATAAAACAGTCGGACCCTTGGCTACTATCTTGGTTCAGAATGGAACTTTGCGTGTCGGGGATCAGCTTTGTTTTAATGGTGTCGTCTATGGCAAAGTTAAATCATTGAAAGATTATAAGGGCGAAGAAATTGAAAGCGCTGGTCCATCAATGCCGGTTAAGATTTTAGGATTGAAAATTTCTCCGGCTGTCGGTGATATTTTAACTGTCGGAGAAGGCGAGAAAGTTAAATTCAACAAAATTAAATCTGCTTCTCAATCATCTTCTGTAAATCTATCAAGCCCTGACGATTCTAAGGATGAGAATATTCCAAAGGTTAATGTAATTTTAAAAACCGATTTCTTGGGTTCAGCCGAGGCAATTGAGGAGTCTTTGATGAAGTTGAATAATGAAAAAGTTAAGGTTAAGGTAATTAGTCGCGGCTTAGGTTATATTACCGAAGGAGATGTTAAGCGTGCTGAAGATTCGGGTGCTAAAATTCTTGGCTTTAATGTTAAGATGACTCCGGCGATTGAAATTTTGGCTCGTGAAAGACAGGTAACAATAAAAATGTATTCTATCATTTACGATTTGATTAAATATGTTAAAGAAGAAATGCAGTTGCTTGTTAAACCGGAGATAAATCGTATTGATTTGGGACGCTTAAAAGTTTTGGCCATCTTTAGAACTGAAACAGGTAGCCAGATTGTTGGCGGAAAAGTTTTAGACGGCGTTGTCAGGAATAATTCTTTTGTTGATGTTAAGCGCGGCGATGATTTTATTGTTAGCGGCAAAATTACCCAATTACAATCCGGCAAACAAGATGTTAAAGAAGTTGAACAAGATATTGAATGTGGTGTGAAATATGAAGGCAAGCCATTGGTAATGGAAGGCGATATTTTGTATTTTTATCAAGAAGAAAAAGTAATCGATAAGATATAATATGAAAATGGAAAGCTTGAATGCGGTTTTAACTAAAGAGCTGGCTGAAGCGGTTAATAGAGAAGTTGGCATTCCTGGCGCTCTTATCACCGTCAGTTTTGTTGAATGCGATCCGGAACTGAAATCTGCGAAGGTTTACTTTTCCATTTTACCGGACAATATGGCTGGTACTGCTTTACGCAAATTAAACGCCTCTTCCGGACAGATTGCCTCTATAATTAAAAAACGAGTTAAGCTTAGAAAGTTCCCGCATTTAGAATGGCACTTTGATGCAACAGAAAGAGAAGCTTCGGATTTGGAGAAATTAATTGATAGTTTGGGCGAAGAAAATAAATAAAAAACAAGGGTTTTAAAAAATACAAGCCGCCCTCATGGGCGGCTTTTGTTTTTTTTCGGCTATTGACAAAATTTTAATAAAAAAGTATCATTAGCTGAAATAGTATGTACCTTTAAAATAGAATATTATGGGAACTTTAATGATTGTTACTCTCGTTATGGCCTTGATAGGCTTATGGCGAATAAAGTTTTGGCCGAAGATTTTCATGGTTATGACTGTGTTTATTTCGGCTGCCTTGTTAATCTGCTTCGGTTTTGCCGAAGAGCCATGGAAAGCCTTTTTGGATTTTATGGGTGGCAAAAATTTCTTATTGCCAGTTTTCTTTTTGTTTGCTTCTTCAATTTTGGTTTATACTATCCAAAGCGAAAAAGAAAAACAGACAGATCTTCTCGAATCAAAATCTGATGCCGCCTTTTCTTGGTTTATGCTCGCGATTGCTTCAGCTGTTATTGCTTTTGCATCGATAATCATTTTGACTTATCACTTTGAATGGCGTTGGTTTATCTGGGTGCCTATTATGATTGCTTATGTTGTTTATGCTGCAATTTGTATTGATAAAATGAATTCAGATAAGCGCCGACAAATGCTTTTCATTAGTCTCAGTCTTTATGCTATGGCTATTACAGGTTTAACCTTGATAATACTGACATAATGGAAAAAGTAATTTGGTTTTTGATTGTTGTAGCATTTCTTGTTTTTGGCATGTATTGGTCTACTAAGTTTGCTATAAAAGCTGAGAAATTGGAAAAAGGTCAAGGTGAATATCTTTATTACATTTTTACCGCTTGTTTATTAGTGGTGAATGCAGTAATGTTTGGACTTTATTTAAAGAGCATAAGCATTTATCCTTGGCTGCTTGCATTTTCTTTTTTCGTTGTTGAATTCATCGTTTGGGCATCTCTTGGAACGGGAAAAACTCATAAGGCGAAAATTCTTGCCTGGGTTTTGACGATTATTGCTTTGCTGTTGGCAATAAAAGTATTTTTACTTGCCTAAAAATTGTACCTTCTAAAAAAGGAGACTCAAAATGAGCCTCCTTTTTTCTTGTCTAAATTTTGTATTTAAACTTTATAATTTCTTCATGTTATCTTTGCGCCAATCATTAATTAATTTGTGATTGCCTGATAAAAGAATTTTTGGAACACTTAATTTTTTTCGGCCAATCTGAAAAACTTCCGGCTTAGTGTATTGTGGATATTCACCTAAACCTTCTTGGGAGTGGGATTCTTCCGTGGCACTTTCATTATTTCCAAGCGTTCCCGGGAGCAGTCTGGTGATGGAATCGATAACCGTTATTGTTGCCAGTTCTCCGCCGGTTAAGACATAATCGCCAATAGAAATTTCTTCATCGATAAATTCTTTGATTCTGGCGTCAACTCCTTCATAGCGGCCGCAAATAAAAGTTAATTCTTTTAATTTGGAATATTCTTGCGCCATTTTCTGATTCCATTTTTTCCCAGAGGCTGATAATAAAATTATTTTTTTACTTTTAAAACCAGGCCTTGCCTTTAATGATTTTAAAGCTTTATATAAGGGTTCTATTTTTAAGAGCATTCCGGCGCCACCTCCATAGGGAGTATCATCAACTGTTTTGTGCTTATCATTTGTGAAGTCGCGTAAATTAATTGGATTGATATCAATTATTTTTTTTTGCATCGCCAAACGCATCATGCCCTCTTTGAGATATGAAGAAAAAATATCAGGGAAAATTGTGATGATGTTGAATTTCATGTTTATATTATAGCAAGAAAATATTTTTTTTAAACTTTGCGTCTTTTTTAAGCTTATTGTTTACGAATTTTCCAACCTTTTTCAGTTTTAATAAGTTTGCCAGGCAAGGAAAAGCCAGCCGCTTTTTTATGTCCGCCGCCGCCGAACTGTCCGGCTATTTTAGCGACATCGATAGAATCGCTGTTCGTTCTTAAACTGCCCTTAACTGTTCCGCCTTCTTCCCGTAAAAGAAGCGCCACTTTAACTCCTTCGAAAGAACATATAGAAGAAACAATGACGCCGAATAAATCGGCAGCCAGTTCGTTTTCGTCATTTTCGGCACCGCTCTTTTTTATTTCACTTATTTCCTCTTCGCTTAAACCGGAGCTTGCCAGACCGCTTGTTTCGTCAAAGTGTAAATTCTCTATGACTTTACCCCAGATTTTTAAAGAAGTGAAGTTGCTGTTTTTAGTTGTAGCCTTCAGTATTTTATGGAATGAAGCGCCATAGGAGAGCATATCGGAAGCAAGGGCTATCGCTTCGGCCGAAGAATTGGAATGAAGAAAGCAGCCGGTGTCGCTCATTAAACCGCTTAAAATGCAATCGCTGATTATTTTGTTCGGCGTCTCATTATTGGTTTTAAATAAATCGTAAATTAAAGATGTTGTTGAGGCTTTATCTTGTCTTCTTATCTCCAAATCTGCATAGTTAGAAATTTTTTCGTGATGATCTATTTCTATAAAAAATGGTTTTTCTTCATTATTTCTGTCGGCGATGGTATTAATAATTATTTTTTCCAAGCCGGTTCGAGAAATCGAACCGCAGTCCATAATCATTACAACATCGAATGGCTTTAATGATTTTGGCGGCACGGAACTTATAAATTCTTCATTGGGAATAAAGTGGTATTCGCCATCTTTTTTTCTATCGGCAAAAGCATGAAAGTTTATTTTTTTTTCACGCGCAAATTCTATCATTGCCGCTAGCGACGACAGGGCGTCAGCGTCCGGAGAAGTGTGGCTAATAAAAAGAATATTCTTGGCTTTAAGAATTTTTTTATAGGCTATTTTTAATTTTTCTTCGTAAGTCAATATTTTCATAGCCTTTGATTTTATAATAAAAAACCTGAAAAGTCCAGGCTTTTATTTAAAAAAACTCCGCCTGTTGGCGGAGTTTTTATATTCGCAGTCTCTTAGATGTTTAAATCGTCGAGAGCGGAAGTATCGATATCGTCGTGGCTGCCGGACATTTCCGGGCGAGCTTCGCGATGGTTGTTTCCTTCCGGGTCATAAATTTTCAAATTGACGCGGGAGTTATTTTTTGCACCGATGATCTTTAGCAAAGTTCTGATAGACTGAGCAGTCTGTCCTTTGCGTCCGATAACGTAACCCATGTCGGCCGGATTGGTCTTCAGGGTGAGAAGAACGCCTCTCTCATCGATCGTGCGATCGACTACAACATCGTTTGGGTTGTTAACAATGCTTTTTACAACCATTTCTAAGAAGTCCTTGTCTTCCATAAGTTTCTTTTTGTCTCGATAATTATAAAATTATAAAAATTTTTAATTACGAGATGTTTATTAAATAACTGCTTATTCGCAGGATTACTTTATTATTATAGCAAACGGATACCCTTTGTCAAAATGAGGTATCCGTTGGCTTATATCTATTCTGTTTTTATTCAGCGGCAGCCTCTTCGACTGGTGTTTCGGCAGCAACTTCTTCAGCTGGAGCTTCTTCAATCTTTTCTTCCGCGGCCGGTGCTTTAGCAGCTTCTTCGCGAGCCTTTTTCTTATCTTCTTTAGCTTTGATTTGAGCGGCGCGTTTTTCGCTTTGCTTTCCGGCTTTAGAAGCGCTAACTTTTTTACCCTCGATGATTCCTTTTTGGACGAGTAAGTTATTTACGGTTGGAGTCATTTGAGCGCCCTTAGAAATCCAGTAATTAATTCTTTCTCCTTTGGCGTTGAGCTCTTTGGAGTGAGGATTATATGAACCTAAAGTTTCTAAAACGTTTCCATATGGATCACGGCCTTTCTCGGAGATGATCAAGCGAAACATCTTTTTATTGGTTTTTCCTGTCGGAGACAATTTAATTGCTAACATAGTTTTCCTTTATTCTAATTATTGATTGATAATATTCTTGATAACAATAGCTAAATATTGATAAAAAGTCAATATCTTAGCTTTTATGGTTTAAAAGCCTTATTTAGACTCTTGGGGCGCGGTCATGATGGCCTCTGTCGCCGCCATTTCTGGGGCGGCCGCCTCCAAATGATGGACGAGAGCCGAAAGATGGGCGGGAACCGGATCCATTACCGGTAGATTTGCCTTTTTCATCTTTCCAAAGAGCTGCATTTTCATCAAGTCCTTTCATACTTAGATTAATGCGCCCCTGATCGTCTATTTCTTTGATCTTAACAGTAACTTCATCTCCAAGATTCAAGAAATCTCCGGGCTTGTCGATGCGGTATGGAGCTAATTCGCTGACATGGACCATGCCGTCTTGGTTGGCATTTAAAGAAACAAAAGCGCCGAAGTCAAGCATGCGGACAACTTTTCCTTTTATTATTTCTCCAGCCTCAAAGACATGAACTATTTCTTTAATTTGTCTCACTGCTTCTGAGACCATATCGGCTTCGGTGCCGCAAACAACGACCAAGCCGTCATCTTCAATGTCGATGCTGACACCTGTTTCATCAATAATGCGATTGATAACTTTACCGCCCGGACCGATGATTTGTCCGATTTTTTCCGGATCAACATTGAAGCTGACAAGACGCGGAGCATAAGGAGATAATTCGGCGCGTGGTGCCGGGATAGCGGATCTCAAAACTTCCAAGATTTGATTTAGAGCTTGGCGTCCTTGGCTGAAAGTTTTTTTCATTATCTCTTCAGTTAAGCCGTCAGTTTTTGTATCAAGTTGAATGGCGGTTAACCCTTCGGCAGTACCGGTGATTTTAAAGTCCATGCCGCCATCTCCATCTTCTAAGTCTTGAATGTCGGTTAATACTTCCCATTGGCTCATGTCCGGCGTTGAGGCAAGACCCATAGCAATACCGGCTACATGTTTTTTAATCGGTACGCCGGCATCCATTAAAGCTAAAGTTGAAGCGCAAGTTGAAGCCATCGAAGATGAACCGTTTGAACCTAAAGTTTCACTGACAATACGGATAGTATAAGGGAATTCTTCTTTGTTCGGTACCATTGGCATTAAGGCTTTTTCTGCTAAAGCGCCATGTCCAATTTCGCGGCGGCCAGTACCTCTTAAAGGCGAAGCTTCTCCGACAGAATATGGCGGGAAGTTATAGTGATGCATGTATCTTTTTTTGCTTTGCCCGTCTAAGCCTTCCAAAGATTGTTCAAGACCGGGGGCGCCAAGAGTAACGATAGACATCACTTGAGTTTCTCCGCGGGAGAAAAGGGAGGTGCCGTGATCGCGCGGCAAAATTGCTACCTCGGCGGATAGTTCGCGGATTTCAGTTAAGCTTCTTCCGTCAACTCTCTTTTTTTCTTCAACGATAGCGCGGGTAACTTCGGCGTCTATCATTGTTTCAACTAATTTTTTGGCAACGAAAGCTCTTTTATCTCCGCTTAGCCCTTGGGTGCGCAAGAAATCGGACAGACCTTCTTTAATAGCGCCTACTGCGGCTTTTCTTTCGCCTTTTGTATAATATTCTTTATCAAAAAGAATCTTTTTAATATTGTCATTTAACCAGGCGCGTCCGGTTGATAATAATTCTTCTTTTTCTCTTTCGGATTCAAGCTCGTCTTCGCTTTTCTCGCGCACAGGCTTTTCAGTGCTTTTGATCTCTACACCAGCTTGCAACTCCTTGATTAAATTAATGGCCGGTTGCATTTCCTTTTGTCCGGCTAAAATTGCTTCAAGAACTTTGTCTTCCGGAATTTCGTTGGCTCCGGCTTCAATCATAATAACTTTCTTTTCTGTTCCGGCAACAATTAAATCGAGTGAGCTCGAAGCTTGCTGTTCGTTGGTTGGGTTGAAAACTAATTGTCCGTCTATCAGTCCGACGCGAATTCCGCCAATTGGTCCGTTCCATTTAACACCGGAAATAGATAAAGCGGCTGAAGCGGCGATTAAACCGACAATGTCATAATCATTTTCTTGATCAAGAGCTAAAACAGTGACGATAACTTGAACATCTCGTCTGTCTTCTTGATTAAAAAGCGGCCTGATAGAGCGGTCGATCATGCGTCCGGTTAGAATCGATTGATCTGTTGGACGACCTTCGCGCTTAATCCAGCGAGAACCTTTAATAATTCCGGCTGCGTAGAGTTTTTCCTCAAACTCAACCATGAGCGGGAAGAAATCAATTCCATCACGTTCACTTTTTGATTGTACAACAGTTGCCTGAACAACCGTTTCTCCATATTGGACCCAGACAGCGGCATTCGCCTGTTTGGCGATTTTACCGGTCTTAATCGATAGGGGGCGGCCCAGCCATTCCCCGGAAAATACTTTTTCCATAACTTTTTTGGCCTGGGCGGCGAATTACAGGACTGTATTCCTTAAATACAGCACTATCTATTCGCTGTCCAAGCATTATATTAATTAATTTTTATCTTTTTTTATTTTTGACGTTACGATTGTTGGCGTAAATCAAAAATTTATTATCCGCCCCTAAATCGGTGAAATCGTCAGCCTCTTCAATCAGTTTGGCGGAACAGGTTTTTTTGAAAGCCATTATCTCGACCAAACAACCTTTATTGTTTTGCAAATAGGAAATCAAAGGCAAATAATCCCCATCGCCTGATACGATAACAATAACATCAAGCTTGTCGGCCAGTTTAATGGCATCAATTGCGATGCCGACGTCCCAGTCGCCTTTTTTTGCGCCACCGGCAAAAATTTGCAAGTCTTTTATTTTTACTTCAAAACCTTGCCCTTCAAGGGCTTCAATAAAAGGCGCTTCTTCCTGGTTTTCTGTCCGTATAGCATAAGCAGTGGCCCGGATAAGTTTCCGGCCGGCCACTGCTTGAGCTAATATTTCCCTGAAGCTGACTTTTTTATTATAAAGATTTTTGGCGGAGTGATACATGTTGGCCACGTCCACTAAAATTCCAACCCTCTGTTCTTTGTGCTTCAGCATAAATTGTTTTTATTCTTCGTCTTCGTCTGCCGGTATTGCCTCTTCCTCAGCTTCTTCTTCCGGTGTTCCGTATTTCTTCTCTTTCTTGATTTCTTCTTGCTCTTCCTCTTCTAATTTGGCGGCGATTTTTAATTTCAATTTCTCAGCGAGTTCTTGAAATTGTTCAAGACTCTCTTTTCTTAAATATTTAAGAAGTTTTCTTCTTTCCCCAACTTTCTTAAGCAAGCCGCGGCGGGAAGAGAAGTCGTGCTTGTGTTTCTTTAAGTGCTCGGTTAATTCCTTGATTTCTTCGGTTAAAATAGCGATTTGAACCTGAGAAGAACCGGTGTCGGTCTCATGGGTTCTAAACTTCTTAATGATTTTCTCTTTGCTTTTTTTGTCCAACATAGTTTTGTGGCGCTTTATCCGAGAGACAGTCTTTAAGAGGCAGGCTGTATCCAAGAAAAAGTACTTTATTTATTAAATATTACTTAATAGCGTTAACTTTTTTGCTAAGACGTGATTTTTTGCGGGAAGCGGCATTTTTGGAAATGACTCCTTTTTTAGCGGCTTTATCCAAGGATTTAAAGGTTAATTTTAAATCTTCAGCAACACTTTTGTCATTAGCGGCAATTTTCTTTAAGCTGGCTTTAACGACAGCCTTAGTCTTGGTTAAGACTTTTTTATTGGCGATAGCTCTTTTTTTGCCTTTTCTAAGCTCTTTTTCCGCCGATTTCTTGTTTGGCATACTGTAATCCTAAATTAAAATTTTATTTATAAAGTAATCAAAGGTTAACATAATACTAAATAAAAATCAAGGGCTTGTGCGTTTTTTTATTTAATTTGTCTTATAACAAAAACAACCCTTTTAGGTTGTTTTTTTGTCGGGGTAGTGAGATTCGAACTCACGATCTTCTGGTCCCAAACCAGACGCCTTAGACCAGCTGGGCCACACCCCGAATCTAAGTTATTTTCTAACTGTGCCCCGGGTCAGAATCGAACTGACGACACAAGGATTTTCAGTCCTTTGCTCTACCACTGAGCTACCGAGGCTTCTATGTTGCGGGAGTCGGACTCGAACCGACGACCTCTAGGTTATGGGCCTAGCGAGCTGCCAACTGCTCTATCCCGCTGTCATTGTAAATTTGCTTTGGTGGGCAATGGAGGATTCGAACCTCCGACCTCAACATTATCAGTGTTGCGCTCTAACCAACTGAGCTAATTGCCCCGATATCAGTAAAAAAAGAACCGGGCGCAAAAACCCTGCGAAAACTATAACAAAGCTCTGATAAAAAAGCAAGAGTTTTATAGTTCCGAAATAAAGAGGGATAATTCGTTTTCCAAGGAGCTTTTTCCGCTTTTATTTAAAAAGTCTATCTCAATGAGTCGGTTAAACAAATTTTTTAGACGGTTCTCGTCAAAATTCTTAATTTGCATTAAAGATTTTTTAACTACATACGGGTGCAGTTTTAATTTGGCGGATAGCTTGGTTGAGTCCGTAATTGTTTTAGCTTCGTCTTTTATGAGCAGCAGTATTCTTATCTGTCTTGTGATCATTGATAAGAGATATTCATCGCTTAGGCCGGCCGCCCTTTGTTTTTCCAGTAGAGAATAGGCTGATTTAGCGTTTTTAGCGCTAATAGCATCCGACAAAGCAAAAATATCTTCTTCAAACGATTCTTTTACGGAAAGCTTAGTTGCCTCCAGGCTGATAATTTTTTCCGCGTTTCCAAATGATAGTTTTTTTATTTCTCGGCTAATGCTCCATAAATCACTGCCAAAATATGAAACAAGAAGTTTGGCGGCCGGTAAGCCGATCTCTTTGCCATAACTTTGCGCTTCTTTTTTCATGAACAGTAAAAGGGCATCTCCTTTTAAGATTTTAAATTCTTGAGAATATTTTTGCTTGCTTAAAAAATCAAAAAAATTCTTAGCTTCTTTGTTTAAGGCTTTGTGCTTTTCGTTTTCAGGCTCTTCTCGAAAGACAACGATATTGCCGTCATCTTTTTCTAAACATTTTAGATAATTTTCCAGACCGGAAAAGACCCCCGCTTTTTTATTGCGAAAAACACTTTCAATTATCGTTAATCTTTTTTTTGTAAAAAGAGACCCCGTGTTTAGTTTGGAGATAATTGTTTTAAGATCGGAATTTTGGCCATCAACAACCGACAGACTGCTTTCGCTCGGGTCTATTTCTCTGACAAACTTTTCCTTAAGGCCGTTTAATGCAACTCGCGAACGATAAGCGTCGGCACCATATAAAAAAATAATCATAATTCTATTTGGATAATTTGGCCTCTTTAAGATTGGAGATTTCTCGGCCTAAAAATTTTCTGCCTAATTCTTTAAATAATTTTTGCTTGTCGGTTGTAAAAAATTTCAAGGAACTTTTTTTAGTTTTTTTCAAATCAAGTTCCTGATGTCTTTGCAAATATTCTTTTAAGCTATCAGCGACAATTTCTCCGGGATCAGGGACATTGATTTTTTTGCCGCTTATCCTTTTTATGTCACTAATTAAAAACGGATAATGCGTACACGCCAGTATGATAGTTTGAACGCAGGCTTCTTTTAGGGGGCGCAAATATTTTTTAAGAATCATTTTTGTTTCCGGTTTTTTTGACCAGCCCTCTTCTATTAGAGGGACAAGCAGCGGTGCACTTTTTTCAACAACGGAAATTTTCGGGTTTATTTTTCCAATTTCTATTTTATAAGCTCCGGAGGCAATGGTTGATTTTGTGCCGATAACCCCGATTCTATTTTGTCCGCTGGCGGCAGCATATTCCGCCAAAGGCTTGATAACGCCCAAAATGCGACGATCCGGGTAATGTTTGGGAAGCCATTCTTGTTGCAGGCGCGGTAAAGCTTGGGCAGAAG
>CAZREL010000002.1:0-25433 GCA_964599385.1 uncultured Gammaproteobacteria bacterium | reverse complement strand
GGTGTTGCAAGCAACTATTATCAAATTGCAACCTGATTTAAAAAGAAAATCAGCCGCTTCGCAACTGTATTCATATATTTTTTCCGGCGACTTTTCGCCGTAGGGGACGCGGGCATTATCGCCCAGATACATGTAATTATATTCGGGCAAAGTTTTTAAAAAATGCCTTAAAACACTTAGGCCGCCCAGTCCCGAGTCAAAAACGCCGATAATATTTTTTGTTTCCTTATTTTTGCTTGGCATATTTTTTAAACAGATCGCCTCTTTCTTTATAATTTTTAAACAAGCCGAAGCTGGCACAAGCGGTTGACAGCAAAACAACGTCGCCGACAGCCGCTTGTTTTTTTGCTATCGCAACAGCCTCGGTCATGCTCGTAGCTTCGCTGATTTTTTTAAAATCAAAAGATATTTTTTTTAATTCTTTTTTAATATTATCTGTTCCGGCACCAGGTAAAAGAATAAGATGTTTAACTTTTTTCTTTATTATTTTGGCCAATGCGGAAAAATCGGCGCCCTTGTCGGCTCCGCCGGCGATTTGTACTATGCCGCTATTAAAAGATAGCAAATCAAGAGCAGTGCTTTCCGGTGTTGTTGAAAAGCTGTTATCAAAAAATTTGACGCCATTTTTTTCTATAACAAATTCTAAACGATGTTCCAGATTTTGGAAACGGCTAACGCTATGTGCAAAATTTTCTTTTTTTATTTTTAATATTTTTGCCACCTCGGCGGCCGCTGCGATATTTTGGCGATTATAATCCCCGCTTAGTTTTGATGGTAGATTGCTTTCGTTGAAATAAATTACCTTAGCTTTTAGATTTTCTTTGTCAATCTTGTTCCTTAAGCTTTCATTGGCTATTAAATAGCGGCAGTCTTTGTTCTTGGCGATATTGAGTTTGGCTTGCCAATATTTTTCCAAACTTGGGTGATAGTTGGGGTTATTTGGATCGGCGGGGGACAGGTGTTCTTTAAAGAGGTTGGTTAAAACGGCGATGCGCGGCGAGTATTTCAAATCTTCGAGCTGGAAGCTGGATAATTCCAAGATGACATAATCTTGCGCTTTTATTTTTTCCAAGAAAGAAATTGGCGTAATGCCGATATTGCCGCCTAAAAAAACTTTGGCCGTGTTTCTTTCTCTTTTTAAATGATCGGATAAAGTTTTGAAAATTAAAGTGGCTGTTGTCCCTTTTCCTTTGGTGCCGCTAACGCCGATAATATTTTTTGTCGGACAAAGTTCAAAAAATAAATTAAGCGCACTGCTTAGCTCGCTACCTTCTTTTAAGGCGCTTTGTATTCCCGGGCATGAAATGGGCCAGCCCGGAGCCCGAAAAAGCAAATCAAAATCACCAAGATTCTTATTAAAATCCGATTCGAGCCGATAATTTAATTTAATATTTTTAGCTTTATGGACCGGAAGTTTCTCACGGCTTCTAAAATCGCAGATAGTGATTTCTATTGGCGCTTTGTATTTATCAAAAAAAGACAATAAGGCTTGGTTGTCGAGACCGAAGCCAAGCAGGGCAATCTGCAATTTTTCTTCTTGGTTTTTGTTGATCATATTTTATTTCAATTCGCTCCAATTATTACCGCTTCCTCCTTCAACCGAAAGAGGCACCTTTAATTCTACCGCCTCAGACATTTTTTTCTTGAGGAGCGGCAAATATTTTTCTACCTTATCCTCTTTTACCTCAAAAATCAATTCGTCATGGACTTGAAGCAATAGGCGTATTTCTTCCGGCTTTTCTTTAATTTCTTGATGAATATTTATCATCGCCAGTTTAATGATATCGGCGGCGCTGCCCTGAAGTGGAGCGTTGATAGCCATTCTTTCGGCCGCTTTTCTAACCGGGGGAATTGAAGAATTTATTTCCGGTAAAGGACGTTTTCTTCCGAACATAGTTTTTGAGAAACCGTTTTTTCTTGTATCTTCGATTAAATCATCCATCATTTTTTTAACTTCAGGGTATGATACAAAATACTTTTTAATAAAGTTTGTTGCTTCGGCGTAAGAAATTCCGGCGGCGATTGCTAAGCCGTGCGGTCCTTGGCCGTAGATTATTCCGAAATTAGTTGCTTTAGCGGCGCGACGCATTTTTTTTGTTACCTCTTCAAGTTTGACGCCATTTATTTCGGCCGCAGTTGCGCTATGAATATCCAGGCCTTTATTAAAAGCCGCAATCATTTTTTTGTCTCCCGATAAGTGGGCAGCTAAACGGAGCTCGATTTGCGAATAATCAAGCCCGATAAGCTTGCAGCCATTATCAGCAACAAAAGCGCTGCGGATAAGATTTCCTTCTTCGGTCCTGGTTGGAATATTTTGCAAGTTGGGGTCGGTCGAAGAAAGGCGCCCGGTTGAAGTTATTGTTTGATTGAAATTACTGTGAATTCGGCCGTCTTTTTTGTTTATCAGAGAAGGGAGGGGGTTCAGATAAGTTGTCATTAGCTTATTTGCTTCACGATACAATTTTAATTCGGTTATTATAGGATGTAGATCCTCCATTTTATCGAGTTCGTCTTCTGCCGTAGAAAAACCGGTTTTGGTTTTTTTAATGTTTTTGGTTGGTATTTTTAAATCTTCAAAGAGGATTTCTTTAAGTTGTTTTGTCGAGTTAATGTTGAATTCTTTTCCGGCCATAGCATAGATTTTCTTTTCCAGGGTTTTTATTTTGACGGCAGTTTTTTCACTTAATTTTTTTATGGGGCTTAAATTAATCTTGATGCCATTTTTTTCCATATCGGCCAAAACTTGCACTAAGGGCATTTCAATATTTTGAAAGATATTGAATAGATCTTCTTTTTGCAAATTTTCCGTCAGTGTTTTCTGTAAATTCCGGATATAATCGGCCTTTAAGGCAGATTTTCGACCCACGTCTTCAATATTGATTTTTTCCGGCATTAAGCTTAATTGTCCGGCCTTCTTATCATCATGATTGACTATGTCTTCGCCGAATTCATTGAAAATTATCGTGCTTAAATCATGCTGTCTTCTTGAGGGGTCAAGGACATAAGAGGCAATCATAATGTCAAAATCAATATTATTTATAGCAATTGCTTCTTCGTTAAGAGTTTTTATGATTGATTTTAAATCATGCCCTGTTTTTTTAATTTTTTGATCGGCTAAAATCTTTTTAATTTCAGCAGCGTTATTTTCCCAAGGTAAAAAATACGTTTCTTTGTCGTCTGTGGAGATGCCTAAGCCAATGACCGTCTTTTTGCCGCTTAAACTATCTTCAAAGACAATATCAAAAGCCAGATATTTGTCTTTTTCTATTTTATTCAAAAGATTGTTTTTACTTTTTTCATCGCCAATAAAATGATAGCTTAATTCTTTTTTTTTCTTTTCTCCGGTTTTTAATTTTGATGCTTGTTTATCGGCGCTGTTTGGCAGTTTAGCTATTAGAGATCTAAAGCCCAATTCGCCAAAAAGCTTAACTGCCTCGCCTGCTTGGAAGTCTGGGTATGTAGCTTTTTTTAAATCAATTTCGATTGGCGCTTCGCAGTTAATAGTCGCGAGCTCGCGGCTCATAAAAGCAGCCGCCTTATGTTCGTTGAGGAGTCCGGAAATTCTTTCTTTAATGCGCAAATCTTTTTTATCAACCGCTTTATAAATTCCTTCCAAATTGGCAAAGTTTAAGATTAAATCGGTTGCCGTTTTTTCCCCGATGCCTTTAACGCCCGGGATGTTATCGCTTGGGTCGCCGCGCAAGGCTTTAAATTCAACTATTTTATCCGGTCCAAAGCCATATCTTTCTTTAACTTTTTCGGCATCATATAAAACGCTGTCGCTCATGCCGCGGCTCATTGTATAAACATTAACATCATCACGGACAAGCTGCAGAGTGTCCATATCGCCGGTGATGATAATTTTTTGTAAGTCGGTCTTTTTTAATTTATTACAAATAGTGCCGATTAAATCGTCCGCCTCGAAGCCATCCAGCTCAAAAATTGGAATGTTTAAGGCTTGAGCCACTTCTTTAACAAGAGGAATTTGTTCGTAAAGTTCGTCCGGCGCTTTTGTTCTGGTCGCTTTATATTCCGCATAAGCCTCGTGGCGAAAAGTTGGCGCCTTTCTGTCGAGGGTTAGAATTATATAATTTGGCTTTAATTCTTCAACGGCTTTTAACAGAAAGGACGTGAAGCCATAGACCGCATTAGTTGGGCGCCCGTTTTTATCTCTTAAAGTCGGCGGAATAGCATGAAAACTTCTATGAATCAAGGCATTTCCGTCGATAATTATCAGTTTTTCTTTGGTATTTTTCATACTTTTATTTTATCATCTTTATTCTTACGGGGCAAAGAAGCAGTTTAAAAGAAAAAACCGCTTTTAAGCGGTCTTTTCTTTATATGATTTTAGAAATTTTTAAGCGGCAGCGGCGCTGTCGTGACTTTCTTTCTTGCCGTGATGCTTGGAGTGTTCATGGGCGTGCATGGCATGATGGGCGCCATAGTCGCCGCTGATATCAATCCCGGCGTGTTTAGTTGTAGCAATAAAAGTTTCTGCCAGGCCGTGTCCCATGTGTAAACCGATTTCAGCTCCGCCGATAGCTCCGCCAGCTAAAATCACATGAAGACCGAACTTAACAGCTTTTCTAATTTTTTCATCTCTTTTTTTATTTTTTAATTCTTCTTCGGCTAACTTTATCATTGTTTCCAGAGAACCATCAAATTTATCTTTTAGTTTTTCGTTTCTTTTATTTTCCTGACTTTTTTCCAAGCCCTTATCAGCAAACTTTGATAGTTTTTCACCAATAGTAACGCCGCCGGCGGCTAATAATATCTTAACACCGGCATGGACCAGAACAGTTGTTCCGCCGCTGGCGATATGAGGGATAGCGGTTGCTACGCCTATTGCGGTTGAAACAGCGAGAGTTCTTGCATATTCATTCTTCGGTACGTATTTACCGACTGTTTTTAACATGGAATGCAAGAATGTTTGTTTTTTACCGTCTTTAATTGAGGCGCTCTCCTCGGCTTTTAAGGCTTCTAAGCCGGGGATGTAAATCTCATTCATTATAGCCAGTTCGCTGCTTGGATCAGCAATCAATTTTTCCGCCGCTTCGGTTGAAAGGGCTTCGAACATAAGCATCTTAGCTTGCTCCAATTTTTCATTTTTTTCGGCTAATTCGTCTTGTAATTGTTTAATTCTTTCCGGATCTTTTGTCTTTTTTAGTTCACTAATAATTTTACCTCTTTCGCCGAAATTAGCGCGAGTAATTTCTAAGGCTTTAGCTTTTTGTTCGGCCGTGCTTTCAATTTTTTCAGTTTTATTTTCCGCATCAGATGCTTCGTTTTCTTTTGGTGCTTCATTTGGAGTTTCAACCGGTTTTACCTCGGCTTTCTCACCGGCCTCATCTGTCACAGTTTCTAAATTTTGAGTAAATTCCGTTCCGGCATTGTTAATTCTACCCTCAGCTTCCGATTGGATGGCTTCGAGTTCGGCCATTAGAATTTCTTCCGTGCCAACTTCGCCGCTGTAATGAGCTAAATTAGCCTCTAATTCTTCATTAGCGGCTGATAAATTAGCTTCACCTTTTTCTTTGGCGACGTTTTTTATTTCATCAAGAGGTTTTTCAGGGCTGAATTCATTGTTTTCTTGTGATTCAATGTTTTCTTTTCCCTCAGCGTCCTCTTGTTGGTTTTTTTTATTTTCGTAATCCATATTGGCCGATGTTAGCTACATTTTTTTTAAATCTTCAAGCAGTTTCTGCATCTCTTTTTCTTCCTTCTTTCTGACAACTTCTTGCATTTTTGTGCTGCTTTCTTGGATAGCTTGTTTAAGCTTCTTATTTAAATCATCCAGATACGATTTTATCTGGTTTATTTTTTGGATTTTTTCTTCTTGTGCGCCTTTTTCTTCAGTCATGGCTTTTGAGTCTTCAGTCATGGCTTATAGCTTATTCAATTTCTCTTTCTTTCTTTAATTTAGCCAGCTTTTCTTTGGTCATATCGGCCAAGCGCTTGATATCATCAGCGGTTTGATCACCGTGTTTTGCTAAAACTTCTTGGAAATTTGGTATCATTTCCTCTACTTTAGCCATTTTTTCTTCTAAGCTGGCGTTGCTGGCCATAATTTCATTTAAAGCATCAATAACCTCGTCATCAGCTTCGGCAATAATTTCATTCATAGCGCCTCGGAAGGCGATTTCTCCAACTTTGCCGGCCATATCAACATCAATACCATCAACTTCTTCCAAAGAAGTTTCTAAGCCTGAAATAGCTTCTTTCTTTTTTTCTTCCATAAGATTATTAAAGTTTTGATACTTTTCTCTTATTTGAGCGGCAAATTTTTCTGGACCAAGATTGGCGGCGTCAATTTCCATTTGATTAATTTCTTCTTCGCTTAGATTGTCGATAACACCTTCAACTAAGGCTTTTTGAAAAGCCAGGCCGTCAATTTTAGCTTGAGCTGCTTTCTGTTCTTCTTCAGTTTTATTCTTCATAACTTCATTAACTAATCCTCCTTGTGGCTTTTCGCCTTTAAACATTCCGAAATTAAACATATAGTTGGTGTTTGGCTTTTAATTAAGCCTTTTTTTCTTAATTTACCAGATGATTATAACACATAAAAGCAAAAAATGGAAGGTGTTATTGGTATTATAACGGGTGTTAATAATTGACTTATTTTCAAAATAATTATATGATTTTTTGAATTTTGAAAAAGTATTTTAACAATTGAATAAACAACAAAAAACAAGGATAAAATGAAAGAAAAATTAAATTTTAACATGTATCTGGGCTCTCTGCGCGATATGGCCTTTGATCCCGTCCGAAGTTTAGGGAGAAGACATGAAAATGATGATGATATCGCTTTATATGGCAATATTTTTGATCCTTTTAGGCTGGATATGGAGAAGATCCGTGCCAGTAAAGCCTTCAGGCGTTTGGCAAATAAAACTCAGGTTTTTCCTCCCGGGAAACACCCAAATATCCGTAATCGATTAGTTCATACTAACGATGTTGTGTCTATCGCAATAATGATATCAGATATCTTGGGTTTAAACTCCAATTTGGCCGGAGCAATCGCTCTTGGTCATGACATTGGTCATACCGCTTATGGCCATTTAGGAGAGAGAATGATAACAAAGATTTCCGGAAAGAAATTTTCTCACGCTGTTATGGGGGTTGTGGCGGCTCAACTTATTGAACGTTCTGGATTAGGACTGAATTTAACCTACGAAGTTTTAGAAGGAATTCTTCATCACACCAGAGGCGGAGGCGAAATGAATATCGCTAATCATTTGCCGCAAGAAAATTCGCTGGTGATGTTGGCGGATAAAATCGCCTACATTTCAGCAGACTTAAACGACGCCATTAGAATCGGTTATCTTAATAGAAGCTATATTCCAAAAAAGTTTTCACGTTTTATTGGTGATAGTCAAAGAGAACTTGTTGCTCGAATCTCTTTTGCTCTTGTTCAGGAGAGCGCTGAAAAAGGTTTTATATCTTTTGGTGATTCTGAGGAAGCAAAAATTTTTTCTGAGCTTAGAAAGTGGATGTATGACAATATTTATTACAAACTTGATTCCGAAGATTATCGCTCAAAATTGGAATTTAGCTTTAGGGAGATGGGAGAATTTTTTCATAATTCCCCCGATATTTTTCCAATCGGCCGTTATTTGCCTCTGGCGCTAATGACTGATGTTGAGGCAGAGGCTTTTAATCTGTTTAACCGCCGAAATAATTTTTTTGTTCCCACTGTTCACAGGAAAAAATTTGGTTTTGCGGAAATTATTGACCGCTTGCCGAAGAATCAAAGGATTGATGTTTTCAATCCTGATTTAAAAAAAGAAGACTTTAAATTTCATAGGCAGATTCTTTAAAATTAATCGCCTGGTTTTAAGTAATAAAAGGCTGTCGCTTTACGCTGGCAGCCTTTTTTAAAAAAATTTGATTTGTATAAAAAAAGAAGGCAGTCTTGTTAGACTGCCTTTTCAGGTTCGTTACTGGGATTTTTGCAATTCCCTGAGGGCTTCCTTTAATTAGGAAGAATTTAACGGACGAGACAGCCCCTCTCCTGTCAGGTCCTCTTCCGGGCGAATTCGCGCGTTGTAAAGGTTCCAGGTCGCTGCGCGGTCGTTTGCATTGTTAATTGCGGAAATAGCAACTGTTTTTCTGGCCTAACGAATTCTTCTCCACTTTCGACGAGTATGGCTTCGTTATAGTTACGAGGCGCATTGTCGATTTTGCCAGGCATTAGAACAGCGTTCTTGGGTGCTTGGTCAATTCCTGCGTTTTTCGTTGTGCCGACAGCTTCTTTAACTGCAAATAGCAATGCGATCAGCCCGAAGATTTGAAAGAACAAAAAAGTTTTTAGCTTCATCGTCTTCAGTTTATGAAAATTATCTTAGAGGTTCTATAAAAAAAAGCAAGAGCCTTTTTAATTTACTCTTGTGGAAAACTTTTAGCGTTTTTGGTGGATCGCGCTGGATTCGAACCAGCGGCCTTTGCGATGTGAACGCAACGCTCTAACCGGCTGAGCTAGCGATCCTTATGTTAGCAATTATAATTTTTTGAAAAGAAAAAAGGAAGTCTGTTTAGACTTCCTTTCGAATAACGTTTTGTGTAGTGCTTTTTAGGCTGGCGTTACTTCAAGCCATTTTTTAAAGATTGCTTTAAAGATTATTCCAAGCGCTATTAATCCGAAATACGCACTGGCAATAATAGTCCAGGCTTGAACAAGGTGTTCATGGTACATTAATTCGGCAAGTTCTTTATTTCCACCAACATCGCCGAGTCTGTATTGAGGTAAAAAATTGAAAGCCGCATCAAATGCTGATAGCATCCACATGTTTGCAAAAGGGAAAACTAAAGCATAGAACATAACCTTACCCCATACCGGAATTTCATCAACCTTCATTTTTTTTAATAAACCAGAAGGCATCATGAATTGGAGTGAAAAGAATGGCAACATAAACATTACTGCTCCGATAATGCCAATAGCTTCGGAAGTCTGGTTGCTCTTGTGTAAAAGAGCTAAAACACTTGCAATGATAAAGATTGCTATCCCAGAAATAGAGATAATGCCGGTAATACTGCCTAAAATTTCAACATAATTCTTTTTTGAGTTCATCGTTCTTTCTTTTTTAAATTGTTAATATACAAGTCAATTATGCCTAAATTATAGCACGAATATTAAAATATGTCAATATCTTGGTTTTGACCTTAGTTTTTTGCCTCGATATTTTTGTATGCACAATGTGTATACACAAATGTTGGACGTAAAAAGTACTACCTTTTATTTTGCCGGACTTCCGCCTCGCAACGCTTAGTCGCGTTGCTCGTTGTCGCGGCAGACCCGTTAAATGCTCCTTTGGGTCGCATTTACCGTCGCTCGATTATAGAGCTCGTTTATAAACTCGCTCTATATCTCGCTCGCTGCCTGTTCTCGTCCCGTAGTTGCGAATCTTAAAACAAAACAACTCCACGAAGATGGAGTTGTTTTGTTTAGTGGACCCTACAGGACTCGAACCTGCCACCCCCTGCTTGCAAAGCAGGTGCTCTACCAGATGAGCTAAGGGCCCGATATTGACTGAGCTAAGATTATCAAGGAAGAACGTTCAGGTCAAGAGCCCAGTCTATTTCTGCTACTCCAATCTTTGAGTATGCTTAGTTAATGGGCTAACGAGCCATTGCATGAAGTCGCTGCCGGAACCGGTAGCAAATATTACTCCTAAGAAAACTATTAGCATGCCCAAAAGTTTATAGCCAAGGCGAGAACCGCCCGAGGATCCAAGTTTGTCTTCAAACCAAGTTATGCGGCCGAAGTTATTAAGAAGCCATTCGGTTTTAATAACCATGAAAACGCCGGCGACAGCCATTATTATTCCAACAATAATCATAAATATTTTGTTAATTATTTTTTTATTTTACGTAGTTTAAAGGATTGTATCTTGTACCGTTAATAATAATTTCAAAATGAAGGTGAGAGCCGGTTGAACGTCCGGTTGAACCCATGGCGCCGATATTTTCACCCTTTTCTACTTTATCTCCAACCTCAACATAAAGCTTGCTTAAATGTCCGTATCGAGTTTTTTTGCCGCCGCCATGGTTAATGAGAATTGTGTTCCCGTAGCCGCCATTCCAACCCCCGGCTGCTATTTCCACCGTACCGGCTTCGGCTGCGTAAATTGCCGTTCCGACTTTATTGGCGATATCAATACCATTGTGACGCCAAGAAAAATACTGGGTAATGCGGTGACCGACGGCCGGCCAAGCCATGCTGCCGGCGCTTGAAGTTGCAGGTGGAGCTTTTACTAAATCTTTAATAACTGAAACCCCGGTGTATGATGAATTGGTATTTGTTTTGGCAACGCTGCTGCTGGTGGTAATTTTTTTAGCTCCCGGTAAAATTAATTTTTGCCCAATTTTCAGGCCTATATTTTCGTTTAATTTATTTTGTGCGATGATGTTTTCGGTCGAGATATCATAAGTCTTAGCAATTTTAGATATTGTATCTCCTGATTTGACGCTATATAACAGTCCGCTATAAGGTAAAATGCTTAAAGTATCGCCGGGCCTAATTAGGCTGTAGGCGCTAAGATTGTTGGCCCAAAGGACCGTATTAACGGTTAAACCGAAACGACTGGCGATTGATGAAACTGTGTCTCCGATTTGGACTGTGTATTCGATAATTTCCGTTCTGGTTGTCTGGTCTTTATTTTCCGAATCAGATAATGAAAGGGATGTTGGTTTTAAGATAACGTCGTTTGACTCATTGAAAGCCAGCCATGATGTCGGGAAATCATCTTCTTGGTTTAGATAAGCATCTTTTTCCAAAGAAGGGTATTCATCTTCATATTGTTTTTGCTTGGCATCGGCGATAATTGCCGGGCTCAGTTTTTCTTCAATTAGCTCCTCTTCGATATTTGTATCAAAATCAGCAGTTATAAGAGAAGCGGCGGTGGTTTTGGTTAATTTGGCATTAGCAGCTTTTATGCCTCCACCGCTAGAAAGAAGGTTGGACAATATTGTTATTGCAACCAAGGCAAAAATGGTAAAACCGGAAAATTCTCTTTTAAAAAAATCTTTAAAAGATTTTCCGGCCATCTCGTTTTTCTTTAATCTAAATATTCCGTAATAAACGCGAATTAAGCTGTTGTAGAAGAAAAACTTTAATATTAAATTTAAAAATGATAGGAGTTTTCCTCCAGCCAAAGTCAACAAGCGACCAAGAAGCTTTATTGCTTTAATGGTCGCCAATCCGCTGCTAACGGCAGTTTTATTAAGTTTTTCTTTTATTTCGCTGCTAATAGTTTTGTAGCTTAAGTTGCCGAGGCTTATTCAACTATAACCTGAAATTCACCTTTTTGGCCATAGGCTTTTGGTCCTTCTTGGCAGTATTTAACAATATTTTTTTTGTAGTATTGAGGTTTTTTGTCCTGTATTAAACCGATTAAATAGTAACAAAGTGCCATTACCAAGCCGCTGCCGGCTTTTTTTGGTAAAGAAATTTCTAAGCGGTGATTTTTAAGGCCAAAATATTTATTTTTTCCTAAACTAATAACCAGTTCTTTTTCCCAAGGATTAACAAATTTAGCATGTCTGGCCTCGCCGTAACTGAAGGCCCGCAATGAAAGATGCGGTCCAAATAACTCATGGCGTTTTATTTCCAGCATTGGTGTGATGGCAGAAAATTCGTCTGGTAGAACAAAGGAATAAGCCGTATATTTATGGAAATTTGTTGGTAATTTGAATTCTTTGATAAATTTTTCAATGTTTTTGGCTTTTTCGCCATCGCTGGCAATAATCATGCCTAAATAAGTCGAAACGTTATAAGTATAAGGTTCCGGAAGTTTGCTAAAAATGAAGCTTTGATCGGCTATTTTTTCGGCAGAGGAACCCTGGGAGCAAGTGAGTAAAGTGGTTTTAAGTCCGGCTTTTTTTAGAGCTTGAAGTTCCCAAACAGAATCTTTTTCGCCGGAGGCCGAAATAACTACCGCTTCTTTAATTATTTTTTTATTAAGTAATTCCTTGTGGCTGCTTAAAACATTGTTTAGATTGCTTTCATTGGCAAAAATGGCCGCCTGGGAGGAAAAAATGATTTTGCCGGCGTTAATAGCATTGCCGCTGCCAACGACTAATGGAAAATGAAAATCAGAAGCTTTAAAAGTACTCGGAACCTGTTTGGCAAAAAGACTTAAAGCTGCCATAACGCTTTTATGCAGTGATGGCAGATTTTTTGTCTTTATTTCCATATTTTTCATAATTTTTAATTAATTTTACTGATGTTTTTATTATAGTTTATCTTGATTTTTATTTCAATTTGGGTTAGTATTTAGTAAAAGGCGGATTATGCCCGCTTATTTTTCCATTACTAATTAAGTGTTGAAATAATTTATGTCCGGACATTCTAAATGGGCGACAACGCATCGTCAAAAAGCTTTGGTTGACGCAAAAAGGGGAGCTATTTTTACAAAATTTGCCAATTTAATAACTATTGCCGCTAAAACCGGCGGCGATCCGGCAGCTAATCCCGCTTTACGAGCCGCTATAGATAGAGCTCGCGAGGTAAGCATGCCAAAAGATAATATCGAAAGAGCGATAAAAAGAGGGACAGGGGAATTGGCAGGCGATCAAGTTGAAGAGCTATATTATGAAGCCGTGATTCCGCCAAATATTCAAGTTGTTGTTAAGTCCGTGACTGACAATAAGAATCGTAGCGGTTCCAATATTCGTCATATCTTTACCAAAAACGGAGGAGCTTTTGGCTCTGTAATGTGGAATTTCTCTCAATTCGGTGTTATTCGTTTGTCTTTTGAGGCATTAAAGGAAAAAAGAATTGATGTTGACGGCTTGGAGCTGGAATTGATCGATCAAGAAATAAATGATTTTATCAGAGAAGATGAAGGCCTGAGTGTTATAACTGAAGTTAAAGATTTGCAAAAGATAAAAAGCTTTTTGGAAGATAAGGGTTTAAAAATTGAATCGGCCGAAATTGAATATGTGGCCAAGGAAAAAGTTGAAGTTGCGCCGGAAGACAATGAAAAGATCGATAAGATATTGGCCGAACTTGAAGATAATGAAGATGTTGGAGACTATTACACTAATTTAATTTAAGATAAAGGCTTATGGCCAGAATAATCTTAGGTCTTGATCCCGGAATTGCTGACACCGGGTATGGGATTATTAAGGATGAGGCCTCTAAACTAAGCTGCTTGGCTTACGGTTCGATTAAAACCCCGGCTGGCGAAAATCTTTCCGAGCGGTTGCAATCTTTGTATATTGCTCTTGATAAAATTATTAAAGAATATCAGCCTGATACCGCAGCTATTGAAGAACTATTTTTTAATAAGAATGTTAAGACCGCTCTTGTGGTCGGTCAGGCCAGAGGAGTAATTCTTCTCGCTTTAAAAATGAATAAAATTCCTGTTTCTGAATTTACGCCCGGACAAGTTAAACAAGCCGTTTCCTCTTATGGGCGAGCCTCAAAAAATCAAGTTCAGAGCATGGTCAAAATGATTTTAAAACTTAAGGAAATACCAAAGCCCGATGACGCGGCCGATGCTTTAGCGGTTTCTATTTGCGCTTTAAACAATCGCTTATGTCAAAAAAACTAAGAATCGTTCATATTGCTTCAGAGGTCGCACCTTTTTCTAAAACTGGCGGACTTGGTGATGTGGTTAGAAGTTTGCCCAAGGCCTTAAAAAGACTCGGCCATGATGTTATTATTATCACTCCTTTGTATGGAAAAGTTATTGATAAGGAAGAAAAAAAATTGAAATTACTTTTTAAAGACGTCCAGATTTGGTTAAACAGTGAAGAATCAATTAAGGTTAATTATTGGCAGGGCTTCTTAATGGAAGATTTGCCGGTTTATTTTATTGAGTATCCGAAATTTTTTTCTAAGAAGAAAAAATTATATGGCTCCAAAGATGAAAATGCCAGATTTTTATGTTTTAATGTTGCGGCTTTAAAATTACTGTCCGTATTAAAATTTAAGGCGCAAATTATCCATTGCCACGATTGGCAAACCGGCCTAATTCCTTATTATTTGAAAAAAGATTTTCGTTATTCAAAAACTTTAAAAGGAGCCAAGACAATTTTTACTATTCATAATTTGATTTTCCAGCTCGGGCATAATTGGTGGGAAATTTCGCAAGAGAATAAAGATTATGGCCGCAGGCGCTTGCCGCATTTAAGCGACCCAACTATTGAATATATTAATTTTGCCAAGCGAGCCATTGTTTCGGCTGATATTGTTAACACGGTTTCTGAACGTTATCGCAGCGAAATTATGACTAAAAAATTCGGCCAGGATTTGCATCGCATTTTGAAGAATAGGGAGGACAGGCTATACGGCATTATTAATGGCATCGATTACAACACTTATAATCCGGAAAAAGATCCCGGGCTGAAAGAGAGGTTTAACGCGTCCCGTATCGGAGCAAAAATAAAAAATAAGCTTTTTTTGCAAAAAGAATTCGGCTTGCCGCAGAATACGAACGTGCCGATTTTTTGCACAACTTCGCGAGTGACATTCCAGAAAGGATTTGAGCTGATTATTAAACTTTTGCCCAAGCTCTTAAAACTTGATATTCAGATCATTATCATCGGTTCCGGCGATAAACATTACATTAAAGAATTGATTAAAATAGCCTCCAGATATAAGGACAAAATAGTGATTATTCCTTCTCATGATGCCAATCAAAAATACGAGACCTTGGTTTATGCTGCCAGCGATTTATTTTTGCTGCCTTCCAATCATGAACCATGCGGTATCAATCAGTTGATTGCCATGCGTTACGGATGCATACCGATTGTCAGAGAAATCGGCGGCTTGTATGATACTGTGGAGAATTTTGATGCCAGCAAGAGAAGCGGTAATGGTTTTACTTTCAAAACGGAAGACGCGGAGGCTTTTTACATTGCCATTATAAGAGCTTTGGAAAATTTCAAACATAAAAAGGCCTGGGCTAATCTGGTAAAAACTGCCATGAAGCAATCAAATAGCTGGGAAATTCCGGCCAAAAAATATCTCGAGCTTTATCAAAAGGCCATTAAGGGCTAAAACTTTATGCTTTGGATAAACTTTCTACATCTTTATCAGCCGGCTAATAGCGATAATTATATTATCTCCGAGGCTCTTCATAAAAGCTATTATCGGTTGCTCCGCTTATTGGAGGAAAATTCAAATTTGAAATTAACCTTCAACATCAGTGGTTGTTTGATAGAGCGTTTGGCGGAAATGAATGAATTGGATTTTATCGATCGTCTTAAAGCGATGGTTAATAGCGGACGTTTGGAGCTCGTTGGGTCCGCTTCTTATCATGCCTTTCTCCCCTTAATACCGATTGAAGAGTCTGTTAGGCAAATTAAGGAAAATGAGGAAATATTACGTCGCTATTTTGGTGATAATTTAAAGATAAAAGGTTTCTTTTTTCCGGAGATGGCTTTTAATGTCGATTTGCTTAAAACTGTTAAAAGTCTTGGTTATGAGTGGGTTATTCTGGATGAGATTTCGGCAGAGAATAATGCTAACTTAGATTTGAATCGCCCTTTTTATCACAAAGAAAGCGCTTTGCAGGTGGTTTTTCGCAATCGCCAATTTTCTCGTGCCTACCCGCCCGATGAAATAATTAAGATCTTATCGGCGCAAAGCCGACCTGGCAATGATCGCGTTATTATCAGTGCTACCGACGGCGAGCTTTATGGTTTGCGTCACGAAGATCCGACTGCGGAATTAGAAGGGATTGCTTCTGATAAGACAGTTAAAACAGAGACTATTTCTAATTTTATCAATTCTTTTGTTGAGCCCGATATTACCGAGACAGAACTGAGAGAGTCGTCTTGGGAATCGGAAGAGCGGGATATTTTAAATGGCGAACCATTTGTTCTTTGGCTTAAAAAAAGAAATAAAATTCATCGCGATCTTTGGGCGTTAACGAAATTTGTTTGGCAAATTGGTGAAAAGAATAGCGGCGATGAAAATTATGAGTGGTTTCGCTGGCACTTAAAAAGAGGTATGGCCAGTTGTACTTATTGGTGGGCGAGCGCTCATGATTTCTCGGCGGATTTCGGGCCATACACTTGGAACCCGGACATGGTGGAACGCGGTGCCGGAGATATTATAAGGTCTGTTCGCTCCTTGGCTAATCCGAACAGTAAGAAAGATAAATTACAAGCTGAAAAATATTATTTAAAATTAAAAAAAGATCTTTGGCGGGAACATTGGCGCAAGCATTGGCCCCAGAAGAAATAAGGATGTTTTATGAATAAGATTTTGCATCTGTTTGACGAGAATTTTGTTAAAGAACTTTTCCGCGCCGAACTTCTTCCCGTATATCCGGGCTTTTCGGATATAAAAAGGGTTAAAGTTAAACCTTTTAAAAAAATGATTTGGACAACAACTTATCATGTTGTTGTTGCTTATGAAGTTTATTTGCAAAAACCGGACGGGAAAGAAAGCAAAAAATATGTTGTCTGTTCGGCTCACAGCGAGGAGCCAAGGGAAAATGTTTTTAAAGCCATGCAATTTTTGTGGAAGTCGGGATTTCGCGGTGACGGAATAGAAATGCCTCGCCCTTTATTTTTTTCTTCCGAATTCAATGCCGTTTTTTATAGAGGTTTGCGCGGTGAAAACATTTTGCGTTATATAAAGAATAAAGATTTTGTTAAAGCCGAACAAAAGATAATTTTATCAGCTAAGTTGTTGGCCCGTTTGCATCAAGTTGATACCGATGATTGGGTTAGGCTTAATCCCGATAGCGTCAGAATCAAGACTGTCGTGCCTGGCGTAGAAACAATCAAGCGGGAAATATCTGAGCGGTATCAAGGCATGTATGATGCCGACGTTGCTCGTTTATACGATTATTTCATGATGCGAGAAGATGAAATTTTTTCCGATAAAAAAGATTTTTGCTTAATCCATGGCGATGCGCATCTCGAGAATATGATAAATACCGGCGTTAATAAGATCGGAATAATAGATTTGGCCGATATTTGTCGCGCAGATTTTGCCAGAGATTTGGGAACATTTATGCAGCAACTTGAATATAAGGTTATAACTAAGACAGGGGATACAGTAATGTCCGAATATTTGAAAAAAGTTTTCTTGGACAGTTATCTGTCATACAGAAACATGGTTCTTGATGAAAATTTGCAAGGCAGAATAAAGCTCTATTATGATTGGACGATGCTTAGAACGGCGACTTACCTGCTTTTAAAACATGACAGCGAACCGGGCAGAGGAGCCGATCTTATTAAGAAAGCTTTGACTAGTTTGGGATAATCAAATATTTAAAGAAATGAAAAAGTATAAAATTGCTCATATTCACGTTTGGGATAAAAACAACAAAGGCGATCACGCTATAGTTTTGGCCGTGCAAGAACTTTTGCGTTTTAAATTTCCCGGCTGTGATATCAGTGATTTTCCCGCTGAAACTTTAAAGGATTATAAACCGGAGCGCATTAAAAAAATAAATTTACATGATTTTGTGGTTATCGGCGGCGGCGGCATGCTTTATTCTTATTTTTTGCCTTTTAATGAAAAAGTAATTAACGGCATAAATTGCCCAGTTTTTCTTTTTGGTCTCGGATATATAAAAGAAGTTGACGCTCCTGTGTGGTCGGATGACAAAATCGCCAGCGTGGTTTCTCTGGCAAGGAAAGCGAGCGGCATAGGTGTTAGAGATTTAAATACAAAAAGATTTTTGATACAGAACGGATTAAAGCCTTCATTGATCAAATTAGTTGGCGATCCGGCAGTCTTTCTGTCGGAAAAACCGATTAGTCTCGTTCAAGAAAAAAAGCTGAATTTATCAGGAGAAAAAATCAGAATTGGTTTAAACTTAAATTATTCCGGTTGGCTCGGGTTTGGTAAGTGGCGGGAAGATATTTTACAAGCTTATCGTGAAACGGCCGAATACTTCCAAAAAAAATTTGGAGCGGAAATATATTATCTGAAACATCACCCCGGAGAAGATAATATTTTTTCCGAATTAAAGATAAAGGATTTAAGGGTTGTCGATTTGGCGCCCGGTGAGCAGAAATATGTTTATTCAAAAATGGATATGATAATCGGCATGATGCTTCATGTCGGCGTCATGTCTTTTGGCGCTTCGTGCCCGGAAATAAGTGTGGCGTATGATATAAGAAATTACGGATTCGCTGAATTTATCGGGCATCCGGAGTTGGTAGTTGATTTAGATAAATTAAAATCAGGTGAATTGCTCAAAAGAGCCAAACTCGTTTTTAAAGATAGGAAAGCTTATAAAAAATCTTTTATTGTTAAGAAGCGCGGCATATTTAAGAAAAGTGATGATTTTTTAACAAAAATCCCGTCTCTGCTATAATGTATAAATAACAGTTTAAGTTTTAGATATAAAATTACGCCATATGGGCAGGAAGAAAAAAAATGAAAATCCTTTGGATTATGTTAATTTACCTTCTTTAGAGTTAAGCGATCACGCTAAACAAAGTATTTTCATAGTTATATTAGCTGTTTTTGGTTTAATAAGTTTGTTGGGGCTTTTTAATCTTTCCGGTCACTTCGGAGCCTTCGTTTCCAAATATTTAACAATGATTTTTGGTTTTGGCCGCTGGTTAGTGCCGCTTATATTTTTATATTGGGCTTTAATTTTGGCGCGCCGCGAAAAAAAGCCTTTAAAATTTTCTGATTACCTCGGTTTATCGCTTTTCTTTATCTCATATCAAACCCTATTTCATTTTTTTATTGAACAAAGTGAATGGAAATCTTCAATTATTGAAGGGGTCGGCGGCGGTTATATCGGTTTTTGGCTAAGCCAGCTATTCAATTATGTTTTTGGTTTTTGGGGCGGAGTGCTTATATTATTTTCTGGACTATTGATTTCAGCTGTCTTGGTTTTCAATACCTCACTTTCTAAAATTATAGGCAAAGAAAGCATCTTGGCAAAAATTTACATGCCTTTTGTTTTATTTTTCAAGTCGCTGTTTTCCAGATCAATTGAAGAAAAAGACAGTAGCGCCGAACAGGCTCGAGATTTTGTAGAAAAAGCTAAGGCGGAAATTTTAGGAGCTTGGAGTAAGCATGAAGTAGCGGAGACTGATGAGGAAGAAGTTGCCGAAGAGGAGGAAGATGAATCTTCCGACGAGGGTAAAGAAGAAATCACTAATGCCGCGGCTTTGCATAAAGATGCTAAAAAAATACAAGAGAAAATTGTTTGGCCGAAAAGAAGCATTAAAATAGATTTGCCCCTTGAATTATTAAACAATAAGATGAGTAAGGCTGTTGGCGGTGATACAGAATTTAATGCGGAAAAAATTCGTAAGACTTTGGAAAAGTTCGGCATCGGCGTGGAAATGGGCGAAACAAAAGTTGGTCCGACTGTCACTCAATACGCTTTTCGTCCGGCTGAAGGCGTTAAACTTTCTCGTATTACAACTTTGAATAATGATTTATCTTTAGCTTTAGCGGCTCATCCGATAAGAATCGAGGCCCCGATACCCGGTCAATCATTGGTTGGCGTTGAGGTTCCAAATAAAGCCAAGGCAATTGTTGGTTTGCGAGAGATTTTAGAATCCGATAATTTTAAAACCAGAAAAAATAATTTAATGATCGCCCTGGGTAAAGATGTGGCCGGTGCTTCTTGGCTGTACGATTTAACGCGCATGCCTCATTTGTTGGTAGCCGGCGCGACTAATTCCGGAAAATCAGTTTGTCTTAATGCGATAATCGTCAGCCTTCTTTATCAAAACAATCCGGAAGATTTGCGTTTTATAATGGTTGACCCGAAAAGAGTCGAGTTGCCAACCTATAACGGCATTCCTCATCTTTTGACGCCGGTTATTACCGAAGTTAATAAAACCATTAATGCTTTAAAATGGTGCTTAAATGAAATGGATAGGCGCTATGATGTTTTGAATAAATCCGGTAAGCGCAATATTCAATCTTATAACGCTACCGCCAAGGAAAAACTTCCTTATATAGTATTTATTATTGATGAATTGGCAGACTTCATGATGACAAGCGGTAAAGAAATGGAAGCCGGTATTATTCGTTTGGCGCAAATGTCTCGTGCTATCGGTATTCATTTGATTTTAGCGACGCAAAGGCCGAGCGTTGATGTTATCACCGGTCTTATTAAAGCCAATGTTCCTTCTCGTATCGCTTTTTCCGTAGCTTCATTGGTTGATTCAAAAACAATTTTAGATGCAAGCGGCGCTGAAAAATTATTGGGACAGGGCGATATGCTTTTTACTACCGCCGAGCTTGGTAAGCCGAAACGTATTCAGGGTGCTTATTTAAGCGATGAAGAAATTAATGATGTTGTAAATTACATTAAAGAGAGAAGCGGCGAAGCGGAATATTTAGAAGGCGTGACCGATCGTCAAAAAGTTAGCGGTGTGGCCGGCGTCGGTTTGGACGGCAATCATGGCGATGAAGACGATTTATTTGAAGAGGCTAAAGAAATTATTATTAAAGCCGGCAAAGCTTCAACTTCAATGCTGCAAAGACGCTTGTCTATCGGTTATGGCCGAGCGGCTAAAATATTGGACATGCTTGAAGATGCGGGAGTTATCGGTCCGTCTAACGGTTCGAAGCCGCGCGAGGTTATGATTAGCGCCGAACAATATGAAGCAGGTAAAAATAGTTTTGCTTCCATCCCTGTTCATAATCGCATGAACGCCCAAGCACCGAGTTCTTATTTTTCCGGTGATATGGAAGAAGATGAAGATGCGGATGAGGGAGACGATGGCGTGTTAGTTTTTAATTCCGAACCAAATTCGGAGACGGATATTACAGATGAGCAAGTTGAAGACGAGGAGGCCATTGAAGAAGAATTGGAGCTCGATGAAGAGGAAATGGAGGAAGCCATTGAAGATGAAGATGAAATTTTGGAAGATATTAGAGAGGAAAATAGTAATGAAAATAATCCTGAATTAAAAAAGAATTCCACTATTACAGAGGAAGATGATGAAATGTTTTTTGCCAGATAAAAAATAATTTTAAAAATATGGAAAAATTTTTTGATCAAAGTAAAGATTTAGCTCAAAAACCGACCGGTGACAGCGGATTTTTTAGTGAATACGAGTCCGTTTTGACGGAAGATGAAAAGCGCGGAGAATTAATAAGAAATTTGGAGAAAGCACAGGACGAGTTCAATAAATCAAATAAAGAAATTAATGACTTGCTTGGCAGTTATAAGAATAATTTTGCTGATAAGATTGCTGACGAGCAGCGTTTAATGGAGCTCTCCGATTCTTTAACACAGGCCGAAGCATCTCTAAAATCATTGCGCTATCAAATTGATTATATTAATCAAGGCCATGAAAGATTACACTCCAATTTAAATTCTCAAGCTTTAAAAAACTAAAAAATTATTATGTTAAGCCTGATTAAGAAACTGATCCCGAAAAAAATATTTAAAGCCTTGAGCCCGGCTTATCATTTTTTACTTAGTTTTGCGGCTGCTTTGGTTTATAGATTTCCTAGCCGTAAGTTAATTGTTATCGGTGTGACCGGTACGGCCGGTAAAACATCGTCATCTTATTTAATTGCGAAAATGTTGACAGGCGCCGGTTACAAGACGGGACTTACATCGACGGCTATTATTTCTGATGGCGATAGGGAGTGGTTAAATGATAAAAAAATGACCATGCCCGGAAGATTCTTTATTCAAAAGCTTTTGGCAAAAATGCGTGATAATGGGTGTTCGTATGCAGTTGTCGAAACAACTTCGGAGGGCATCAAGCAATTTAGGCATCGTTTTATAAATTATGACGTTCTGCTTTTTACCGGTTTGTATCCTGAACATATCGAATCACATGGTAGTTTTGAGAAATATAAACAAGCTAAGGGCAAGCTGTTTTCTCATTTAAAAAAATGTAAGACAAAATATATTGATGAGAATCATCGCGTAAAAAGACCGGAATCAGAATTAAAAAAATTGGATTTAAAACGCGTTTTGAAAACAATTATTGTTAACGCCGACGATGAAAACGCTTCTTATTTTTTAAACTTCTGGAGCGAGGCCAAGATTGCCTGCTCGTTTGATAATGGTTTTAATCAAGAGGGTCTTTTGTCGGAAATTAAAAGCGAATATAGCACTAAAGATTTCAGTTTTGTTTTTGGCGATAATATAAATGCAGGCGCTCAGGGCACATCTTTCCATGTCGGTGAAGAAAAAATATCTTTAAATTTGCTCGGAGATTTTAATGCCAAGAATGCTTTAAATGCTTATGCCATCGGCCTTAATCAAGGCTTGGATCATGATAAGATAAAAGATGGCTTGGAGAGCGTTCATAATTTGGCCGGCAAATTAGAGATGATAAATGTTGGTCAAGACTTTAAGGCTATTGTTGATTATTCTTTTGAACCAAAAGCCTTAGAAAAGCTTTATCAAGTTTTGGATCTAATTCCTCACAATAGATTAATTCATCTTCTGGGTTCAGCCGGAGGCGGAAGAGACAAGTCGCGTCGTCCGATTTTAGGGCGCTTGGCGGCTGAAAAAGCTGACTTTGTAGTTATCACCAACGAGGATCCTTATAATGAAGATCCCGGTACTATTATCAATGAAGTGGCTGCCGGGGCAGAGATGGTCGGCAAAGAAATAAATAAAGATTTATTTAAGATACTCGATAGGCGCGAAGCTATAAAAAAAGCGCTTGAATTAGCAGAAAAAGATGATATTGTTCTTTTTACCGGTAAAGGGGCTGAGCAATCGATTTGTTTAGAAAATGGCCAAAAAATGCCTTGGGATGAGAGAGAGGTTGTGAAAGAAGAGATTGTGGAAAAGATGTGTATTGACAAAAACCAATAAAGATAATATTATTAGCTTATCATAACACTTTTTTATATTTAGAAAAGTGATTTATCAAAAAAACCTATAACTTAATAGACTTGAAACTCAAGCCAATTTGGGGTTGGGATTTTTTTGCTAAATAGGCTTTTTTCATGTTTATTTTCTAATTCACATACTCTATGTCTAAGAGAAAATCGTTTTCCGAGTCAGTGTCTGTGGCGCCGATGCCAGATTTGATTGAAGTGCAGACCGATTCCTATAATTGGTTTTTGAGAGAGGGCCTGGCTGAGTTGTTCGATGAAATAAACCCGATTACGGATTTTATCGGACGCGACCTCGAACTCTACTTTGATGATTATTATTTAGATGAGCCGAAATTCTCTGAAATAGAGAGTCGTGATAAAAATATAACCTTTGAGGCTCCTTTGCGTGTTAAGGCTCGCTTAGTGAATAAGAAAACCGGCAAGGCTATAAATCAGGAAGTTTTCTTGGGCGATTTTCCTCTTATGACCGGCAATGGAACTTTCATTGTTAACGGCATTGAAAGAGTTGTTGTATCTCAGCTTATTCGTTCCGCCGGTGTAATGTTTACCGCCGAATTTATCAAGGGCAAAAAATGCTATGGCGCGAAAATTATTCCGAATCGCGGTGCCTGGTTGGAAATAGAGAGTGATTCAAACAAGGTTCTCTGGGTGAGAATCGATCGTAAGAGAAAAGTGGCCGCAACATCTTTGTTGCGTGCTTTTGGCTATTCAAGCGATGAAGAAATTAGAGCTTTATTTACCGATGTTGATGTTGTTAAGAGCGATGACGAAAAAACTTTTATCGACGCTACGATTGAGAAGGATGCTGCTAAAGATGAAGCGGAAGGTTTGCAGGAAGTTTATCGCCGTGTCCGTCCGGGTGATTTGGCTTCAGTTGATAATGCCCGCCAATTGATTCACTCAATGTTCTTTCGTTTTGATCGTTATGATTTCGGACGTGTCGGACGTTATAAATTGAATCGTCGTTTTAATCTTGATTTGCCTGCAAATAAAAAGGAAAATAGAATTTTGCGCAAGGAGGATTTGATTTTAATTATTAAAGAAGTTATTCGTTTGAACATCACTAAAGAGCCGGAAGACGATATTGATCATTTAGGAAATCGTCGTATTCGTGCGATCGGTGGTTTAATTCAGAATCGTTTTCGCGTTGGCTTAGCCAGAATGGAGAGAATTATTAAAGATAGAATGTCAACTTCCGATATCGCTTCTTTAACTCCCTCTAAGTTAGTTAATGCTCGTCCGGTTATCGGTGTTGTTAGGGAATTTTTCATGTCTTCCCAACTTTCCCAATTCATGGATCAAACTAATCCCTTGGCCGAACTTGAACATAAGAGACGTTTGTCGGCGATGGGTCCTGGCGGTTTAACTCGTGAAAGAGCCGGATTTGATGTTCGCGATGTACACTCGACTCACTATGGCCGTATTTGTCCGATTGCGACTCCCGAAGGTCCAAACATCGGTTTGGTCGGACATTTGGCCAGTTATGCTCGTTTAAATACTTACGGTTTCTTAGAAACCCCATATTATAAGGTTGTCCATGATAAGAAGGGCGGTCGTGTTAGCGATGAAATTGTTTACCTTGACGCTTTTGAGGAGGAAAAATATATCACCGCTGACGCCACCATTCCAACAGATGCCAATGATTATTTCATCGTTAACAGATTTGAGGTTAGAAAACATGGCGAGCCAAGCGTCGAAGATGTAAATAAAATTGATTTTGTTGGCTTAGCTGCTAATCAAATTATTTCGATCGCGACGTCCCTTATTCCTTTCATGGAACATAATGATGGACAGAGATCTCTTATGGGAACAAACATGCAACGTCAGGCCGTGCCTTTGGTTAAGCCGCAGGCCCCGATCGTTGGCACAGGCGTTGAAGCCAGAGCCGCTGTCGATAGCGGGCATGCTATTGTTTCTAAAGAAGAGGGTACCGTCACTAAAGTCGATGCTTCTGTTATCGAGGTTACCAACAAGAAGGGCGAGGTTGTCGTTTATAATTTAAATAAGTTTATTCGCTCTAATTATTCGACTTGTATTAATCAGCATCCGACTGTCGATTTGGGAGAGAAAGTTAAGAAGGGGCAGGTCATGTCCGATGGTCCGGCAATTGAAGACGGAGAATTGGCTTTAGGACGCAATGTTTTGGTCGCCTTTATGACCTGGGAAGGCTTCAATTATGAAGACGCTATCATCATTTCCGAGAACATGGTAAAAAACGATGTTTATTCCTCAATTCATATTGAAAATTATACTATTGATGTCCGCGACACCAAGCTTGGCCCTGAAGTTATCACCAATGACATCCCAAATATTAGTGAAGAGAAATTAAAGAATTTGGATGAGGATGGTATTATCCGCATTGGCGCCGAAGTTTCCAGCGGTGATATTTTGGTCGGTAAAATTACTCCAAAAGGAGAAACAACTTTATCGGCTGAAGAAAAGTTATTACGCGCTATCTTTGGTGAAAAAGCTAAAGACGTTCGTGATTCTTCTTTGTATCTTGAACATGGTGAACATGGAAAAGTTGTTGATATTAAAGTTTTTTCACGTGAAGAAGGCGATAAATTATCAGCCGGCGTTTTGAAATCTATTCAGGTATCCGTTGCTAATTTAAGAAAAATCCAGGTTGGCGACAAGATGTCCGGTCGTCACGGTAACAAAGGCGTTATTT
>CAZREL010000001.1:47972-49425 GCA_964599385.1 uncultured Gammaproteobacteria bacterium | reverse complement strand
AAAGAGTGATTCCTGTCCCAACTAAACCAATTTCCGGATTAGCATCAAGAATTTTGGCTTGGCGAGATAACTTGTCTTTAGCAAGCCACCAATCATCGCTATCTAACATTGCAATATACTTCCCCTTAGCCAAAGATACACCCCTGTTACGGCTTTTTGGAATACCGAGATTAAATTCATTTTTAAAATATTTGATTCTCTTATCAAGTTCGGCAAAAGCAGCGACAACACCCTCGCTTTTATCAGTTGAAGCGTCGTCAATAATAATGAGTTCAAGATTCTTATAATCTTGTGACAAAACGCTCTTAATCGCTCTTGGCAAAAGCTTAGCGCGGTTATAAGTGCAAATGATGACCGATATTTTTGGCATATTTTTCAATTTGACTTTTAAAAATAATTTTTATAAAATAATTAAGTCAGCTAGCAATAGCTACAAGAACTGGGTTGCTTAAGGGCTTCAAATGAAGTCCTTTTTGTTTTTTATGGGTTAAAATTTATTTCCTAAAACTTTATAAAGTTTTGCAAAATATAGAAACTTTATAAAGTTTCATTTTCTATTTTAAACCCTTCCTTCCCTCTATTATCCTCTTTCCCGTCTGTTTTTCCAAATTTTTCCTGGCGTCGCCTGATATTTTGCCGCCTTTTTTAGCCGCCACTTTATTTTCATCATAACCCTCCGCTTTGTCGCTTTCCGCTATCTGCCTGGTTGATAATTCAGCTAAAGACGTAAAAATTAATTCGGCTTCAGACATGTGATCACGCAAATTTTCAACCTCTATACCTTTTATCTCCTTGTGTTCTTTTACAGATAATCCGCTCCACTCCTCATGAATGATATTTGTCAGTTTGGCGTATTCATCCGGTCTTTCAATTCCATGTCCCGACCAATAGTCAGTCAATTTATTCCTGGTTTGAATGTTAAGCATCCTTTGACTAATCCACTTCTCATCCAAGCCTCTTTTCTGCCAATTCTTTCTCGCTCTTGTTACTGCCAATTCAGGATCAACGGTTTCTCTCATCCTCTCATAACCAACTTTAGCAAGCCAGAGCTTAAATGGTTCAGCTTTTGGTGAGGGGATGGATTGAATTAAGCGCAACAGGGTTTCCACGTCAGCTGCATCACTTAAATAATATTTACCATCATTAGCCAAGAATTTCAGTCGGTGACAATTTGTCACCAACTGACTTCCCTCTTCTTGAAATCGTTGGCTTAATTTATTCCAGTATTTTCTTGCATCTCTACTTCCAGTCAAAACCCCAACCACATCAACAACACTAAAATACCATTTCTCTTTTTCCTTGTCCCAAATTCTTCTAACTGGTGCATTGTTAAACATAGTGATTTCTTTCTTCAAATCTTTGTTTTCCATACTTTTGATAGTTAATAAATTATACTAACTATCATAGCAAAAGCATGATGATGGGAACTTAAAATAATTCTAAAGTTTTATTC
>CAZREL010000001.1:44461-47872 GCA_964599385.1 uncultured Gammaproteobacteria bacterium | reverse complement strand
CTATCATAGCAAAAGCATGATGATGGGAACTTAAAATAATTCTAAAGTTTTATTCTCCGTAAACCCCAAACAACAAGTCTAAATCCTTGCCGCTTTGTCTTAAAAGCTCAACGTTCTTGTCACGCAAGGCTTCAAGTGCGCCGATTCCCTTTTCATCTCCAACCTGAGCCTTATAGAAATTAATGAAAGCTTCGAAATCTTTAATAAAGCAATGGCCGCCGGCTCCTCGGCCCGATTTATTTATCGGATCAAGGTGGCTGAGCCCGATACGCGGATCAGCTCCAACAAGATTTTTAACCATCGCATAATCATTGCCATAGGACTGCGACAAATCATAAAGAAGATTGGCAAAAACAACTTTGAAATACAAAAAACAATTGGCGCCGTATTTAATAAGCTCTGCTTCTTTAGCTTGGCAAATCATAGAAACAGGTGAGGCCGGCAAAACAGAAAGAACAAAAGCCGCCTTTTCGCGATAATCTTCTAAGTCATGTGGAATGCCGACAATATTTCTGGTCGGATGGGAAGCATCATAAGCAGCAGTCGCTTCAGCCAAAAATTCCGGCGAGTGCATAACAAAAACATCCGGGTAGTCAGCTTGAATAGACTCAGTCGTACCAGGAACTATGGTTGACTTGATAACGGCAATCTTCCCCCGACCGACTAAATCAATGGCCTTTCTGACAATGGAGTCATCAAAGCCCTCAGGCGTTGTTGGAGTCGGAAGAGCAAGAAAAACTATGTCACATTCCTTAATCTTCTCCTGGTTGACAATATAAGGTTCCTCAAGGCTATAGCGAACAGTGTCATAGCCGCGCGCTTCAAAATCATTGGCATAATTCTTACCGATCCAACCTTGACCGATGAAGCCGATGAGAGGTTTAGTGTTTTGCATATTATTTAAATTTTTATCCAATCATCTGGTAACAAATCTTTGTAGTGTTTATTATATCTTTTATTCCACAAAGCCGGAGCGACAACAACTTTATCTTGATTTTGATTAAGCCAAGCCGACCAAAAGCTAAAAGACGAATTAGCAATAATATTATTTTTACACAAACTCATTAGAATTAATTCTTCATAATCCTCAACACCAGGACCGGAAACAAAAACAAATTCTTCTCCCTTTAAGTTTTCTTTTGCCCATTCTATGTCATCAGAAAACACGAAGAATTTTACCCCGCCAATCTTTTCTTTTATAATCCTAATTGCTTTTTCGTAATAGGCTAAATCGCAAATAAAATGCGCCGCCTTTGTTTTGGCGTCACTGACATAATCACCGCGTCTAATATGCAAAGCGACTGAATTAACATTTTTCATTTGCAGAAGAAGATTTTGGAATTTTTCTTCTAAATTTTCTTTTAAGGTTATTTCTTTCAAGAGCTCATTTTTTATCGGTTCAAGATATTTATAGCTTTGAAAAAATCCCGAAAAATAATTGGTCTTAGATTCTAAAAGATTCTTTTCGTAACCGATATGAAACTGGCGCAATAATTTAGTTTTAAAAATATTTATAAGCTTTGATAATTTACCGTATGGATACTCAAGTTTATAAGCCTCGACACTTTCTGCAATATTTTCTTTGATATTAAAATTATCAAGAGCATAGCTTCTGTAAGTATCGGTTTTTGCGCCCAAACCACTTTTATCAAGCTTCAATTCTTCATTTCTCCTTAACGCCAAAAGTCGTCCAAAAGCATATTGGAATAACTGATTACCAAGACCGCCTTTTAGCTTGACTATAAGCATACTTATTTAATTATATCTAAAAATTTTTGAGCACAAATCTTATCCGTAAAATTATTTAAATAATATTCACGTGGTCTATATTTTTTATTATTTTCAACAACATCCAATAACAAATTTTTTAAATCATTTTCATCTCTAAATAAAGAACCGCTCAACGAATTTAAATAAGGAGCAGAAACGTCATCACCCTTAACAACAATTCCATCTCTTTGCCACTTGCCATAATTATAAACAAAAGTTGGAACATTTTTCATCCACGCTTCAAGAAGTCCTAAACCTTGAGATTCTGATTCTTGTAGGTAAATTAAGCAATAAGATTTATCCAATTTTTTGAAATAATCTTCTCTTAAAAATTTACCATAAATAATTTCCTCATAAGCAACATTTAGAGAAGATAAAATATTTTTAACCATCAAATAAATATCATCTGGTATATTTTTTGTGTATAATAGAATCTTATCTTTTTTATTATTACTAACACCAAAATCAAAAACTCCAGAAGGCCAAATAATCACCTTATCTATATATAAAAAATTACTAGCGAGCCAAGATCTTCTTACCCAATCACTTGGAACTAATATTTTATCAATTTCCGGAGAATTTATTATTCCATTGCTATCGCCAGGTAAAATAACTAAATTTGGTCCGGCAATTAATTTTTTAATTTTTTCATCTCTTTTTAATTTAATCCCCCATCTCAAAGCATCAATGCTACTGTTTACAAAAAATGTCTCCGTTCCATCCAGTTTAGGTTTTTTATTATTTAAGGAAAAATCTCCGTCTAACTCGGACAAACCTCTTACTAAACTATCAATAACAGCCTGTGGCCCCCGGCTTTTTCTAAAAATAAAACGACCAATTTCTTTAACAAATTCTTTAGAAAAGTAGTTATGAGGTTTTTTTGTGTAAATTTTTAAGTTCATTTTATGAATTTATTCATATTTAATATTAAAACCAATAATTCTTCTAATACTTTGTGGGGTAATCGCAATAACCAGTTTCTTTAATAATTGATAAAATGGCAATTTGAGAAGTAATTTTTTCCATCTTGGCGTCCAGGAAACATTGCCGATATGATAGGTGTAGGCTTCTGTGGTTATATTATTAACAGATGGGTAAAAAAATTTTTGGTCATATATGCAAATATCGCCCTTATTATCTATATTATTAATGATTTCTGATAAAACAACATTAATAATAACAAAACCGTTTCGCAAAAAATTATAATTATTATAATAATCAATCATGCTTTTGATTATTTGATGATTTTTTTCAGCTCCTAAAAACTGAAAACCAAAATAATCTTTTCTTTCGTGAAAATAAGCGGTAAAGAATTTATTTTCTAAAAAACAATTAATATCTTTTAATAAAATCTGATCAACGTCCATATAGATGCCTCCGTATTTGTATAAAACATGACACCTCAAAACATCAGAAGCAAACGCGTATTTTTTATATTTTATTGCATAGTAAAAATACTTAGGTAAGTCAAATTCATCTATATTACTATCATTCCACTCAATAATGTCAAAATCTTTAGCAAATTTTTCACAGCTTTGAATCGACTGATAATAGCTATTCGGCCTTTTATTATTACCAAGCCATATAAAATGGATTTTTTTATTAATCATATTTATTTATCTAAAAAAACTGTTTCACCTA
>CAZREL010000001.1:0-44451 GCA_964599385.1 uncultured Gammaproteobacteria bacterium | reverse complement strand
CTTCCAAAAACGTCTCTCTTTTGTTTAATAACCAATGGGGAAAAAGCGAGGAATCTCAAACCCAATTTAATTCTAGCAACATTCGGAACTCTGTCCGCAGAATAACTCAATGTTTCCTGTAAACATAAAAGTTTTTCGGCTCCACTTCTTGTAATTAAATAACAACCGGCAAAATAAAGAGGTCTAAAAAACATGACCGGCCTTGGTCCAAATTTTTTTAAATATTTTTCTCTAATTTTTTCAAATATGGATAAAAAAATAATAACTATAAATTTTAAAAAATAAACCGGCATTCTAAACAACTCATTAAAAGAAAAATTTTTTTTAATTTTATTTAATAGAAGGTTTAACCATAATCTAATAAATTTAACACCAACAGCCGGATAATTAAAAGATAAATATTCCCAATTATACTTTTTTTGCAATTCTATTTGTTTATCAATCAAAGAATGAAATCCATCTGGTATCTCTATATCATCCTCCATTATTAGCGCTATTTCTTTTTCTGTTTTTAAAAAATTAACAATAGCTTTTTTGTGAGACATGGCACAACCAGCCTCAGAAAAACTTGCAAAATTTGTAAAATTAATCCCAACGTCATCTTTATCTTTAATGACAGATCCTTTCTGAATAATAAAATTGAAGCGCTCCCTGTTCAACTGCCTTTCCATAAAGGCCCTTCTTTCAACATCCTTTTCCATGTTTATTAATATGACTTCCTTGCTATTCTTCATATTATTTTTTCAAGGATATTTCAAATATATTTATTTCTTTATTGTTTTTATTTTTTATAAACAATGTTAATAAAAAAACAAAAAAATACAACAATCTTATTAATATATTTTTATAATTAAATAATTTATTCCAAATACTATCATTTGCAATGTGTTTTATTATAACAAGATTATTCTGCGATAAATTAAATTTTAAAATATGTAAAAAAACGGGATTTATATGACCAGTGCCAAATAATTCTTTATCGCCAAACCAGTGTAGTCTACCTATAAAACAATATTTAAATCTAGAAAAACTACTCTCAACATTTGGCGTCGACAAATAAAAAATACTGTTTTCAAGCATCAATTCTTTAATGGATCTTATAAAGTGAAAATGGTTTTCTAAATGTTCAATTATTTCAATCGCGAATATAAAATCAAATTTGCCTAAATAATTAAAATTCTTATTTAAATCTATAGAAAGTGGTTTTATTTCTTTAACTAGAAAATTTTCTGGAACAAATTCCACAGAAACTATGTTGTTAAAACCATGATCAATAAGCCTTCTTTCAAAAGCTCCCGCACCAGATCCAAGTACTAGTATCTTTGCCTTTTTTTCTGGGTTATTTGATAAAAACAATGAAAAAATACTTTCATGAACACCGCTTGTGCAAAAAATTGGCACCTTATTAAAGGAATAATTCTCCATACTCTTCCTTGAAATGATTTGATGTTGTATATTTTTTAAATTCATAATAACTAGATTAAATGTTTTAAATTTTTATTTTGATAAATAATTTCAGCACCCCTACCAATATCTAATAATTGATATCTTTTATTAGCCATGTCATATATTATAGTTTTTGACAAACCAGCACCCATCAGAATAACAAATTCTTTTTTTGATAAATTTGATTTTTCTATTATATTAATAATTTCTTTTTCTATATTTAATTTAAATTCATATGAGTTAACATCTGTTGAGCATATAAAATCATAAAAATAAGAACAAAGGGAAGAATTTTTTATTTCATTTATGTTTATTTGATTTGTTACTAAAATAACTTTTTTGCCAGATAACAAATCAAATATTTTTTTTCATTAAATAAATTTTTATAAAAAACATGCGCATCAACATACTTGCAATACTTATTAAAAATACTTTCATAAGTCACTTTTAGGGGTATCCAACAATTAAGTTTCTTTATTTTTCTAAGTTCAGTATTAGAATAATTAACAAAAAGAGGTATTCCTAGCAAATACGGAGAATTCTCATTGTAATTTTTTATTATTTTTAGAAAATCATTTCTAATATCGCGACTCCATTTTTGATAATGAATTGGCAAATAATGCAATAAACCAATCTCTCCATCACCAATTCTTATAAGGGACTTACCGTTTTTTATATTTTCAATCAACTCATCTGTGCTATAAAAATTACAATTGTGTTTATACCGTGGTTGAAAATATCTCAAAATATACAAAAAGAAATATTTTGTATCTTTAAATAAATATTTTTTTATTGCTTTAAGAATTCTTAACATATTTTTTACTACTATATAAATCAAATAATACAAAAAGGAATGGGGCAATCCCACAAGAAACTAGAGTAGATAATGATGCTCCAATTATTCCAATGTTTTTTATAAAAAAATAATTTAAAAAGATGTTTAAAAACACTAAAGTTGAATAAAAATAAAATATTTTATAAAGCCTATTTTCAGACAATAAGTAGTAATAATAAACCCAGCTAATAAAAAAGCCCATACTAGACCATATATAAAATCTAAGAATTGTTGCTGACTTTAAATATTCTGAGCCGAATATAATATTTATTATTTTTGGTGCAAATAATGATATCGGAATTGCAATAAACAAAGCAATTAAAATCATTAAAAAGTACAACAAATTTAATCTTTTTCTATAAACTAAATAATTTTTTTGTTTAGAATTTACAATAGCTGGAAATAACGACGCTAAAATTAACCCCGGTATAAAATACCATATCTCCGCCAATCTTATCGCAACAGAATAAATTCCAACACTTGTTTTATCGAGTAAATTACCTATCATTATTTGATCTATCCTTGTCAAAATAAAACTAGCCGCTGATGACAAAATTAATAACCATGACCCGGAAAGCATTTCTTTTGCTAAATAAAAATTAAATTTCCACTGACTAATTTTCAATTCGCTTTTCTTATACGCATAAAACAAGCCAATTGAAATCCATATTGAATCTAGTAAATATATAATTGTTAAAAATATTATACCTTTATTAAAGATGATGAGTAATACTTTAAGTGTGGTTGTAATAAACAATGCTATTAACTGAGCAGTAACGTTTTGTCTTGCTTTGACTCGTGATTGAAAAAAAACTGACAAAACATTGAATGCCTGTGTTATAAAAGTAAAAGAATATAAAATAATCAAAATTTTTATTAAAGCGTTTTGCTTAATAAATAAAAATGAAAAACAAATCAAGATAATAGCAAGTGCTCCGCCAATAGCTTTTAATAAAATCCCTGTTCCTAATAATTCATCTCTTTTTTCTGGCCTTGCTACTAAATCACGACTCAATATACCGTCTATTCCAAGAGATGCTATAAAAGAAAATAGACCAGCATAAGCTAAGGCATAATTAAAGCTTCCATAATTCTCTGGACCTAAATATCTAGCCAGCCATGCACCAACAAAAAAAGATACCAACAAAGAAAACATCTGCCCCACAAACATCCACCCGGTATTCTTAAAATACTTACGAAAACCCTCATGGCTTAAAATCCATTGCCATTTTTGCGGGACGAATCCGTTTATTTTATCAAGCGTCTTGTCTATCATCTTATCTTTTTTATTTCTTAACCACTTCCCTAAAATATTCAATCGTTTTCTTTAAACCTTCCTCAAGCGCAATTTTTGGCTCCCAATTTAATTTCTCCTTGGCCAGTGCGATTTCCGGCTTGCGCTGTTTTGGATCGTCAGACGGCAAATCTTTAAAAACTAATTTGCTTGAGCTTTCTGGAATAAGCATTAAAATCTTTTCAGCTAACTCTTTCATGGTAAACTCTCCCGGATTACCGATATTAACCGGCCCGACAAAACCTTCAACGTTATTCATCATTCTGATCATTCCATCAATTAAATCATCAACAAACTGAAAAGATCTGGTTTGATTGCCGGAGCCAAAAATAGTTATATCTTCATTTTTAAGAGCTTGAATAATAAAATTGGAAACTACGCGTCCGTCATTTTCTGCCATCTTCGGACCATAGGTGTTAAAAATTCTAATTACCCTGATATCAACTTTAAATTGCCTGTGATAGTCAAAGAAAAGAGTTTCCGCCACGCGCTTCCCTTCATCATAGCAAGAACGGATGCCGATGGTGTTAACGTTTCCCCAATATGATTCCGGCTGAGGATGAATGCTTGGATCGCCATAGACTTCTGAAGTTGAAGCCTGCAAGATTTTGGCATTATTGTCTTTGGCAAGCTCAAGCATGTTAATCGCACCGATAACCGAAGTCTTGGTAGTTTTTACCGGATTAAACTGATAATGAATAGGTGAAGCGGGACAAGCAAGATTGTATATTTCATCAACTTTTGTCCAAAAAGGAATAGTCACGTCATGAAGGACAAAAGTGAATTTCGGATTAGCAAGCAAATCGTAAATATTTTCTTTGCCACAAGTCTGAAGATTATCAAGGCAAATTACCTCATCGCCCATTTCAAGCAAACGGCGGCAGAGATGCGAACCGACAAATCCGGCCCCTCCTGTAACAAGTATGCGTTTCATATATTTTTTAAAAACAAAAAAGGCAAGCCATCTTCAAGGCTTACCAGTCTTTAGTCTTGTCTATTACTTTATTTTTAAGTCCCATATAGGCCTTAGCGGCTTTAGCTTCAACCTCAGGCGAAACCAGGCGCAAGAGCTCAAGGCCAAGAATACGGTATTGCTTGCCGACCTTATTCGCCTTTAAAATTCCGCGCTTTAAGAGGCGCTTAATCGTCGAATTACTGACCTTTAAAAGCACTTCGGCTTCCCCGGTTGTGTAGACGGCGTTTGGCTTGATTTCTTGGCTCATATATTAAAGCTTAAAAGCTTATATGAGCATTTTAGCCTTTTTGGTTAAAAGGGTCAATAAGGGTCAGGAGGTGGCAAAATTTATTTTTTCTTTTTACTTCTACAAAAATCAAATAATAAAGAAAAGTCATTTACATCAGCCAAATGCAAAGCCTTTAAATACGCATCCCTTCTATTATTATCATGATAACAGTCTCCCCATATAAACGGCTGGAGATTAAAAACTTTCTCCATTAAAATGTCTGCCATCAGTCTTGAGTGCCTGCCATTACCATTATTAAAAGGGTGAATTTTAATCAATCTATGCTTAAATCTAATTACTATTTCATCATTCGGAAAAGTTTTATTTTCAATCCAATATTTGCAGTCATCAAGTAAATTTCTAATTTCCATCGGCACGATACTCTTATCAACCCCTATTGAAGTGTTTCTATTCCTGAATAACCCGGCCCAGCGCCACACATCACCAAGCATTTTCTTATGCAAAGTTAAAATGAAAGCTTCACTTAAAACTTTTTCTGGTAACAATCTTTTTTTGGACAAAAGCCAAGTGCGCGCTTTTTCAATATTTGCTTGTTCATAAATATTTAATTCTTCCTGGCTTGATATTGTCTTTATTTTTAAACCTTCAAGATCCTCTGGATCGAGCGGCGTTTGTCCATTCTTATAAATAATTTCTAATCCCATAATATTCTTTTCGAACCTTCGGCTATTTTTTTAGCATTATTTTTTATTGACCTCCTAATTTGTCTTTTTGATATCGCCTGATTTTCCAAAAACATATCTCTGTCGGTTCTTAAAACAACTTTTTCAGCCTTTTTTAAAGCAGCGTTATTTATGATTTCCATTAAATCAAGCTCCCGCTTAGCAAAACCATAGACAAAATCAAGCCCCATTGCAAAAGCGGCTGACTTAAGAGTAGAAATATTTATAGAACCATCTCGTTCTCTTTTTTCCATATTAATCACAGCTTGAGCGCTAATACCAAGTCTTTCACCCAGTTGTCTGGCGGACATGCCGAGAGCCAGCCTAGAAGATTTAATCCATAACTTATTTTGAGTTGTCTTATTTATTTTACTAAATCTCACAAGCTTATCATTAAGCTGTTCAAGATGTGTATTTTTTACATTATTTTTAAACATATATGTTTAAATTATATAATATATTTTAAACTTATAAGTTTAAAATATTTATAGATTATTTACTATTTTATTATTAATATTAGTATAATTTTATCTTAAATTAATAAAATAAATTAATATAAAAATATTATAACAATAATTAAGTAATTAGTCAAGCTATGATAAGCAAAAAACCGGATTTCACTCCGATTTTATAATAGCATAACAGTGTTCAATAAAAGTTAAAGATTTCCTTTAGAGTTTATGAGTAACATGGGCGAAGCATACTTTCCCACTCCGTTTTTTGTGTATACACAATGTGTATACATCAAAAACGGTCTCAGAACATAACACCCGCCCGTAAGTCAAAACACTTAACCCCTATAAATCTCCAAATACTTAGCAACCATTTCCCCGGCTTCAAAACGCGAATCAACTGGCGCCGTCCCAATATTTTCCTCCTCGCCGCTTTCCGACTTCTTCTTGGCTAAAGACAAAACACGGGCGACAAAATCGGCACTATCATTTAAGGCAAAACAATTTCCCGAACCGACAACTTCCTCGTTACCGCCAACTAAAGAAGCCAGAATCGACACACCGGCGCGCTTGGCTTCAATTAAACTTAAAGATGTCCCCTCAAAAATTGACGGCAAAACAAAAAGATCAAAAGCGCGCAAATATCTCGAAGCGTCTTTTAATTCACCAAAAAGACAAACGCTATCTTTCACGCCATAGGTTTCTATCATGGCTTCATATTTATGCCTCTCCGGCCCTTCACCGATTAAAAGCAGCTTAGCTTGTGGCAATGATTTTTTAATTTCTTTATGAGCGGCAATTAAAAACTCGTAATTCTTGGGATAGGCCAAGCGGCCGATTGATCCATAAAGAAAAACTTTAGATAAAGCTTCCGGTTCATAACAAAAAGGCACCGCCTTGCCGGCTAAAAATTCGCGCGCTTCTTGGCGCGAAAAAAAATAATCTTCCGGGAAATAAAGTCCGTTATAAATCAATTCCGCTTTCAAAAAGGCTTTGTCGCTTAACAAACCGATACTCTTGGCATAATTTAAATTAAGCTGACTGACAAAAATAATGCGATCAAGTTTTTTAAAAGCAGTCTTAAAGAAAATACTAAAAGCTTTTTTAAGCGGCATTGACGCTTGATGGTTGCCATCAACAAGCGACAAGCCGTGAACGGTAAAAACAATTTTTAAATTCGGCTTATCTTTTTTTAAATCGCTTAAGGCCCAAAGACCAAGAAGAGCATTCGTGCTGTTTAGATGGACGACATCAAAATTCCCTTCACGGACAAAGCTTTTTAACTCGGACAAAAAAGTCAAATTCTTTAAAGGATTAAAACCGCGCTTAAGATTTTTGAAGCGATGGAAACTGATTTCATTTTTTTCAAGTTCTTCCGGCAAATATTCTCCCGGCCCGCCGGCCACAACAACTTCCTCGCCCGCCTCTTTTAAACCTTTAGCCAAATTGAGGGCAAAAACCTGGGCACCGCCAATTTCCGATTTAGTGATAACGATTAATATTTTCATATAAATTTTAGTTCCCTTTCATTATATAACACATTGACTTAAAGAAAAAAGCCCAGCTTCTTGTGAAACTGGGCTTGTTTTTTATTTGACCTTTTTGACTACTTCTTAATGAAGGCAAATTGGTCGACCACGTCGCCGTTGTTGCAAGGATATTCCCTGGCAAATAAAGCGACACCACCATCCTTGGTCATAAAGGGAATCAATTGTGATCCGCTTTTATGAGCAACGGTTTGGTTGGAGAAACAGACTGTGTTGGCTTGTTGCCAAACCCTTGACCCATACTGAGCCTGGGCGAGCATCAACCAAGCGATGCTTGGTGTTTCTGCATTCTGGTTGGCAATGTAGGTTTCCGCCTCGGTTGTTGTAAAAATCTTGCCGTTTTTTTCTTCAGCGATATAAACGGTTACTTTCTGACCGGGCTGAATGCTTGTGCTGAAATTTTCATCGTTTATTTTCCTGTCCCATGGAGAAAACATAAATTTGTTTTCCTTACGAAATTGATCGAACGAGAACTCGGACTGGCCGTTGTATTCAACGTCAATCGAGTCTATGACAACAAACTCGGTTGCGGGAACGACTACGGTCTTTTTGTTTCCACCTGCGAAAGCCGTACTGCAAGCGAACACCATGATAACTGTTGCAATTGCTAAAAATCTCATTGTTTTCATTTTTCTGTTCTTTTTAATTATTCAATTGTTAACTTACTATGCCTATAGTATAGCATAAATATAAAAATAAGTCAAGAGCAAGAAAAAAGCCCAACCTTTTACAAAGCCGGGCTTGTGTTTTTTACCTAATATTACTACTGGCTGACCCTATAAATATAGTAGTCACCAAATCTGGTAAGCGGCTTAGCCACCCATCCAGTTCCCGGGGCTTTGATTTCCACCAAGCCATTATCGCTTGGTAACATATAACGATCAACAATATTCGCACTAACAAAGAATGTTAAATCGCGAGTAATACCGATATCTCCAGTCATTGTTGAAACAGCACCAGGGAGCAAGAAGTTATATCCCTTCTCACCGTTCCCTTCGATATTCGCATCAATTTTCATTGAGCCATCATTAATACCAATGTGTGGCCAGTAACGATTATCTTTACCCCCAAAACGAAGACAAAGTTTCACGCCCTTAACACCAGCTTCATAGAAGCTTGATGGCAAAGTATAGACTTTACCGGCATCAACAGAAATATCACCCGAAGAAATTGCTTCATCTTTTATATTAACTTCATCCTCATCAAGAGGAAGCTGTTCTGGCACAAGCGTAATAACCTGCGGGCTTGTACTCTTTTTTTGTGTCGGCGCTTTTTTAACTATCGCCGGCGCATAAGATACAGGCGCTGGAGCAGCTGTAACAACTGTGGAATTTTGGCAAGCAGCGAGCTGAGCCCGCAATGAAGCGATTTCATTTGCTTGAGCGCTAATAGTCGCTTGTGCGGCCAAAAGAGCTTGATTGGAACTGGCCGACACAGAAGTCGGCTGATTTCCGGATCGTGTAATCCAGATTAAAATACCAATGCCTATAACCAAGGCAAAAATTAACAATTTTTCACTTGTTTTCATTTCTTGTTTATTTTTTGATTGTTTTAATTAAGCGCTACCTCTTTAGCAGACTGCTAAAATTAAAATTACATCCGACAATTATATAATTGTCGCTAAATTTTAGACTCTCTTTATACGTGATATTTAAAGATAAAAAATTATCCCTATTTTCACGCCTTAAAGAAAACTCGGCTCCCAAACCGTAGAAGGATCTCTTATCGCCATTGGAATACGAATACAAGCCGATAAGTTTCGACGCGCACTGAATATCCGAATTAGGCGATAAAAAATTTTGGAAGATGCTTTGTTTTGCCATAACTTCCAAATAACTTTTATTCCAGGGGTAGGCCGGAATAGATTTCTTATCCCAGAAAGCGATTTTCTCCGACTTCATCGGTTTTTTCCAAGTAACCTGAAATTGGCTTCTTGGAAAAAGATCCGGCCTTAAGCCAAAGCTTTTCAGCAAGTGCAGATTCAAACCCAAAGAAAGAAATAAATCTTCCTGGCCGCTTTCATAAATGCCTTTTAGCAATTCATTGATTTGCGCTTCCCTCCCATAACGAAGGCCGGCGCTAAAACCAACAAATGATTGATAGCGGAAAGTTAACTCCGGTTCATAGAAACCAAAAGATAACCCACCTCCATACTCGGCATTTTTTGAAGCGCCGACACCGAAGTCATTTCGTTTCACGTCAACCAAATTTTTTGAATCTGATCGACTGGCAACGAAATAAGGGGCAATGCTCCATTTGTCATTAGCGGATTTAAAAATCCGATAATCGGCATAAGCGCCATAATAATAACCCCAATCACTTGAGGCTTGCTTATCAACCAAACCGGTAAAAAATACCAAATTAGATTTGTCGCGGAACATGCCGCCTTCATAGCCCTGGCCAAAAGCCCGGCTAAAGTGTGCTTGAATTAATCCAAACAACACAAAAACAAAAATGATTTTTTTCATGATCTATCTGTTTTTTATTTTATTGTCAAAGAACTCCTAAACCCAACTTTATATTAATTTCAAAATTGGCAAATTATTTAAACATCGCATTGATATCGCCCTTCGGAACAAAAACCTCCTTAACCATCATTTCTTCCTTAACATCTTCTTCCGGAATATATTTCAAAGGCTTTTCCTCTATAACAACTTGAGAATTCCCGAATTTAATTTTTTCCTTCTTCTTCATTTTCGGCAGCAGCCTAACATCATAGCGTTTTTCCGGAAATAAATATATAAAGACGATAGAAAATGCCAAGCCGCCGGCTAAAGCAAAGAAGAAATTATAAAGGAGATTTGGCTGGTTAGGATAATCGGAAACTAATGGCTGATCCAAAACACTGACCTTAACCGCTTCGCCGCCGCCTTGGAAATTAGCATTTTGATTCATTAAAACATCATTAACCGCCAAAGCAATAACACGGGCTTGTTCCGGGTTCTCGTGGTAAACTTCAATTTCTACGATACCGGTATCAGCCAAAGTTCTGGTAGAAATTGTCTTGCGCCACAGTTTAATCTGCTCGGCATAAGAAGCATTAAAATAGTTTCTATCAACCTTATACTGGGAATTTAAAACTAAATTATAAAAAGCGCCGGAATAGGCAACCTCGGAAAAAAGCCGGCCCAAATATTCATTGGAACGGGAAACCGCATAGGAATCTAAACCAACACTATTTTGCACAACCAGAAGTTTGGTTTTAGCGCTATATTTTAAAGGCTGTAATAAAGATACGCCTAAAACAGCTGTTAAAATCAAAAAAGTGATAGCAATAATAGTACCGGTTTTTCTTTTTAATAAGCCTGTGAAATCTTGTGAATTCATAAAAACTATAAAATATCGTTAAAGTTTACTCCTCAGTTTAATATATTTATATTCATTTGTCAATACTTTGGCAAAATAGGCGAAAAAACCTAAAACTAAATCCCCTCCACTTACCTCTTGACAAATACTAATAAAAAGGATACAATACCGAGTACGCTAAAAAATGTTTATGAATATGAAAAAAATTATCTTTTTAAGTCTTTTTGTTGCTTTGGCAATTTTTGCCTTCATTAAAACGGCTGAAACCAAAAACAAGTCTTATTACTCCGGCGACGCCGTCTCCTTTGGCGGAACTGTCTATGCCGGCTCAACCAATTCCGGATATCTGGAAATTTTTAAATTAAACGGCAATGATCTGCAAGAGATTGCCAGAACAAAACGTTATAATGGACGTTTCAACTCCCAAGAAAATTTTTACGATTTGCAATTCTCGGTTGAAAGCAACAAACTATACGTTTACGCCATCAGTAATTATACTCTTTATAAGTATCAAATTACCGGTGATAAAATAGAGCTTGTTGCCGAAAATACCAACACCTACTGGGAATGGTATAACGGATTGGAAAAGTTTGGCGGTCAAATCGCAACCATTAGCGCCAAAGGCGTTAAGATTTGGAATAAGGATTTGCAGGTTATCACATCTTATCCGATTACCAATGAAAAATCTCCATACAGCATCAGCGGCGGAGAAAGATTCATCAGTAATGTTAACGGCAATTATTTGGAAATTTTCGATCGTGAAGCCAACAAGCAAATTTCCAAGACCGCTTTAAACTTCAAAGAAATCAATAATCACAAAGTCTATAACGACGCCGACGGAAGTTTCTATATTGTTGATGACTATTACGCTAAAAAATATAATAGTGCCGGTAAATTAATCGGAAGCTTCAGGCACATCGACCAACCCGGTTTTGATATGTCAGGCAGCGGCAATGATTTTGTTTACTTCTCAAACGGCATGGGTGTTGTTAAGTTGAATAAAACCGATATGAGTCTTGCCGATTACGCCTACACTTATCGTTTGGGCGGAAGCAACGGCTGGGCCATGGGCCTGGAAGTCGTTAATAATAACGGCAAAGATTATATTGTTATCTTCAACAACAGCAATATTCTTGTTTTGGACAGTCGCTTGGAAAAATTAGCCTCACTGATGGCCACCGAAAAAGAAGAGCCTTACAGCATGGAAAATCTTTATCTTAATCTTGATCATAACAAAGCAACCAAGGACGCTAAAGTCGCCTTAAACGGCGGCGGATTCCTGCCGAACGAAAAATTAAAAATAAATTTCGCCGGCAGCTATACTGAAATTCAAGCTGATGCTCGAGGCAGATTTCAGACAAATCTGACTGTGCCGGATAAAAAAGGCTTAGTCGATATCAAAGTTGACGGCCTCGCCTCCAAACTGACTTACAGCATTTCTTTCGATATCATCGATCCAAGCGCCAAATAAAAAGATAATTTTCAGGCAATATAAAAAAGGTCCTCTAATAATTGAGGACCTTTTTGTATAAATTGATTATTTCCGCCAAATTTTTTTCCGGAGAAAATGATTCCGCCTTCTCTTTGGCGCAGTCTGACATTCTTTTTTTCTCTTCCTCTGGTAGAGGCAGGAATAAATTTATCTTAGAAGCTAATTCACGGAATCCGCCAAGTTCAAACAAAAAGCCATTTTGCCCCTCATCAATTGTTTCCGGCAAACCGCCGACATTTGAAGCAAAAGCAATTTTTCCAAGACGCATCGCTTCAAGAAGTGAAAGCGGCATATTCTCCGCCCAGATGGAAGGAACAACAATAGCCAAGGCTCCGGAAATTATATTGCGTAAATCATCGCCACTTTTAAAACCAAGAAATTCTACCGGCGCTTTTAGCTCCTCCGCCAAAGCTTTTAATTTATACTCATATTCTCCGCTACCGGCAATCACTAAACGGCTCTTGGTCCCGGCTATTGCTCTTATCGCCACATCAATTCCCTTTTCTTCGCTTAAACGTCCGAAGAATAGGATATAAGGAGAAGCGGCTTGTTTTAAACCAGAAATCTCGTTGTCATTTTGATTTTCCAAAGCCGGGCTATAAGGATTGTAAATAACTTCAATCTGATGCTCTTTCTGTCCGAAGCGGACGCAAGTTTCTTTCATAAACCTGCTCGGGGCAATAAATTTTGCTACGGACTTCTCGTATATTTTTAAAATATTATGATGCAAATACATTTCCGCAGCCGCCAGAATACTGCCGGATAAAGAATTCTTCACGCAACGATATTTAACGCAATTATAATATTTGCCGCCGGCACAAGCTTCACAATATTTACCATTAACAAAAAGGCTGTGGTTGGGGCAAATCAACTTATAATCATGTAAATGCATAACAACCGGAATTTTTTTCCTTCTGGCGATTGATAAAATTGACGGCGACAAATGATGATAGATATTATGAGCGTGAATTATATCCGGCTTAAAATCTTTTAAAAGACGCTTGAATTTCCGCTTTGCTTCACAGCTATACAAAACGCGCCCGACAATTTTTAATTTGTTTAAAAGACCGAGGTCTTCATTAAAACTAACTCGAGACACAAAATATTTTTCAAAATCACTAGGCAAATTTTTCGGATGACGCATGGAAAAATTGGCCACTTCATAACCGGCCTGGCGCAAACTTTCAGAAAGTTCCAAATAATATTTATCAGCGCCGCCACGCGCATAATTGTATTGGTTAACTTGCAAGATTCTCATATAATTTTTGGTAATCAGAGGCGATTTTATTTATATCAAAGCGTTTTAAAGCTTCAGTTTGCGCCGCTTTTCTCATTGACAAAGCTTGAGGCGAATTAAACATGGCGCAAGCCTCGTCAAGCGCCGCCATTAGCGATTCTTCATTTCCGGCCTCGGCAAAGAAAGCAAAGTTATTATTTAAAACTTCTTTAATGCCGCCAACCTCGGAAGCGACAATAAGCTTCCCGGACGCCATCGCTTCGGCTAAAACTATGCCCATGCCCTCCCATAAAGACGGCAGAACGAAAATATCAATTTCTTTTAAAAACTTCGACGAATCGACCAGGCCGACAAATTTTATTTTTTCCGATAAAGCCAGTTCATCAACCTGTTTTTGCAGCTCTTCCCGCAAAGATCCGTTTCCGGCGATTCGCATTTCAATGTTTTGATGCTTCAAAAGCGCCAAGGCTTTAATAAGATAGCGATAACCTTTCTGCTCCTCTAAGCGCCCAATGCTGCCCAAAATTATTTTTTGCCCGCTCACTTGAGCTTGTATCCCCGCACTAAACTTGCCGAGATCGATGCCGTTATAAATAACTTCCAACTTGCCCGGATCAAGACGATACCTTTTTAAAGCATCCTCGGCAACCGCCGAAGAAACGGCGACAACATGGGAGGCGAAGCGTAAAGAAAATCTCTTTACAAAATTATATAAAAAACTTTCTTTAATGTTCGTGTTGACTTCCGTCGAAATAATGCGCTTCACCCCGCATAAACGTGCCGCTAAAATACCGTAAATATCCCCGCCGAGCTGAGTGTGGACTACATCAGGCCGATCTTTTTTAATTGATTTAATAATGGCTCGAAAATTATTAAAATCAAATACTTTCTTTTTTTCAAGAATATCGACAGCTACCCCGATGTTTTTCAATTCTTCCAGCCACTCTCCGCCTCTTTTATAAAGAATCAAGCGAGGTTCGAATCTGCTTCTATCAAGATTTTTTATCAAATCAACAAAAAATCTTTCGGCTCCTCCGGAATCAAGCGTCGGAATAATATAAACTATCTTAATTAATTGTTTTTCGTTTTTTTGCATAATAATTTTCTACAAGCTCTATCGCCAGAATCGACAAAGTTATCGGCAGCCAAACCTTGCCTTTATAATACGAGGTATTAAATATTTGAAATAGCAAGCCGCCCAAAGAACCTATTAAAAGCGGAGCAAGCCAGGGATAAGCCAGGCCATATTTTTTTAAGGCTCTAAAAAAATTAAACATTAAATAAAGGCTTAAAAACACCCAAGACAACAGACCGAAAAAACCGTTTTCTGCCGCCACTTTCTGCAGGGCACCATGCGAATCAATTGGATCGCCGTATTTGGCGCGGAAGCGGACATTATTTTCCACTAAACGGATAAAAGACCCGCTACCATAGCCAAGCGCCGGTTTTTCACTAAAAGCTTGCATGGCGATTTCTGATAATAAAACGCGGTTTTCCGTTGAAGAAACATTACTCTCCTGTAAAGTTACCATCTTAACAAAAAGCGGCGATAGGACAAGTAAAGCGGCAATAAGCAAAACAGACAAATTTTTCTGGCGAAATTTTTCATCACGTAAATAAAGCCAAGCATAAAGGCTGGCTTGTAATGCTAATATTATCCAACCGGAACGGGAAAAAGTCATAATTACTCCGAGCGCGGAGACAATAAAAAGAACATCGAATAAACGACGGAAACGCAAATCCTTGGCCAAAAAACGCAAAGACAAAAATAAAAAAGTTCCAACATTCAAAAACTCGGCAATTAAATTATGATTTTCTCCATAGGGATATAAACCAAAAATTGCCACCGACTTAATACGGAAAAAACTGTCGCGCCAATCCTGGCCATATAAAGACAAAAAGCCGAATAATAAAACGAGCAAAGACGATAAGGCCAAGGTAATAATTGTTCGTTTCAAAACTTTCTGATCCTTAATTAAATTGTAAGGTAGAAAAATATAGGCAAAATATAAAAAGAGTTGCCAACGAACAAAATACCAAAGCGAATAAGCCGGATCGGCAGACAAAACAGAAGAAACAAAAGAAGCTGTTAAAAAGAAGGCAAAAGGAACAACAAGGGGCCAGCGCAAAGCTTCTATTTTTTCATCTTTAATAAAAGCTAAAACACGTTTTAAGGAAAAAACAGCAAGTAAAATCAAGGCCAATAAATCAACCGGTGGAATATTAAGGCTTAAAAGAGACAAATCAAAACCGATAAATGGCAAAGAGAACACTAAAAAATAAAGACCAATAAGCGGCCAATAAAAAAATAGTATAAATAAGAGCGCCGATAAGGCGATGATAATTGTTTCCATATCATTATAATAATAGCCCAAAACAAGGAAAAAAGGAAATAGAAAAAAGCCGGAACTTAAAAAAGTACCGGCCTATAGAAACAGAAAAAATGAAATTATGATAAGCTCTTAAAGAACTGGCCCATCCAAACCTTTCTCAATCGGCCTGATTTCGGCTTTAGCCCCCGGAGGATAAACCTCAACGGAAATGTTTTCAAAGTCGCGAAACCAAAGACCATTGCCGGTATAATTTCTTTCCCCGCTTGGCTTGCCCGGGTTAAGCTTCAGGATTTCTGGAAATGAGGTGTTATCTTGCCCTAAAGCAACATAAGCATGATCAAAAAGCAAGGTGCTGGCTAAAGCAAAATTAAAATTCTGCATTTGGGCTTGAAAAATAACATAACGTACATTGCCCATTCTCATCATTTCGGCATTAGAAATGCATTGGTCCCAGCCGCCATTTATAGTCGAGCCGAGATAATCATTCGGAAAATTCTCAAACATCACTCCATCCAAAATATCGGCATAATTTAGAATTCCTTTATTGCCAAACAATAAAAAGTTCGGTCGAGTATTGGCACGTAAATTATTAAGAAATTTCCTCATGCCAGCCTCCCAACTTCGATCAATGTATGAAGGGATATCGGAATCTCCATCGCCATCAATATCAATTTGTTCCTGTCCTTTACGCACCCAAGAAACGTCCTGTGTGCAATTGTCGGTAAAGTGCCCATCCCAAATTGGGTCGGATAAAACCTGAGCCACTAATTTCCTGGCCATCCACTGATCATAACGCAGAGCACCGAATTCGGTATTGGCCAAAGGACAAACCTCGCTCATATTAAGCATCAGCATACCGGACCAAAAAATACAATTTACACCACTACCGGTTTTTAAAAGCCATTGCGGATACTTGATTTTAATTTCATTTGCCCAAGTAGTTTGCAAGGGGCGATTAGCTGGCATCGGATCCCAAATCTCCATTGGATTTGAGTAACATAACAATTTAATATCAGCATTTAATTTTTTCATGATTAATAAAGATTCTTTATTATTAATCATATTTTCCATATCTACAATCACGATATCATGTTGCGCTAAGGCGGCAGCCTGATCAGCGGTCATAGTTGGCGATGTCCAGTAAGCAGAAGTCCTCATTTCAAATTTTTTAGTTTTCTCGCAAGAAAAAGCACAGAGCAAAAGAAAGGCAAAAATACAAAATAACAAAAGTATTAACCTGGTTAATCTTTTGTAACTTAGTTCTTTTTTCATCTATTATTAAGTTTTTAAAGTTCTTTTTTACTAAAAACAGCTAATAATTCTTAGCTGTTTATTATATAATAAATTTAAAAATTTGTCAACACAAAGCTCTTATGGTTTAAAGCCTTATTTAATAATCAGCTCATTTTTTAACTGATAATTCCCTTCTTTTATAATTTTTTTACCGGATGACAGGCGGAAATTAAAGTTCTGCAATCTTTGCCCTGATTGCTTTTGCGCCAACAGCTCATAACCGCCGTCCTTGATTGCCTGTGATAAATTTTTCGGCAATGAATAGTTCAACTCCAAGCCGCCACTGGTTCCCGGCTCAACGGAAAAGAAAAAAGCAAAAACGGTTTTATTCAACTTTTCATCGTCATAGGAAACAACAGAAGATCCCTCCAAATTAGCTCGGCCATAAGCTTCAAGCTTCTCTAATGATGAACCGAGAGGTACATAAACGCGAGTGTAACTGCGATACCTGGTAGTGCGCCAATCGAAACCACCGTTATGTTTATAATCTAAGCGCAAAAAAGATTTATCAGGTGAAACCTCATAACTAAAATTCTTATCAACCACTGAATCGCTTTTAAAAGCACCTAAATTAGCATCAACAACACTCAAATAATCGGATGACGGAATTGATTTTATCTCTCCGGCCAAACCGGATGAAAGAGCTAAATCCTGCAAGCGATTGTTAGTGAAATAAAGTTGAATATTTCTGTTTTCAACATGGCGAGAAATTATATTTACAAATTCCGGAAAACGATTGCTTGGCAAACTGAAAAGATTCTCTTTTAAAGCGGAAACTATATCCCCAACAACTTCTTTTCTGTCCCAAGAAGAAATATCTTTTTCCTTATAAGCCATCTCCACGTTATATTGCAAAAGCTCTTGAAAATTTTCCGAAGTGTAAGTTTCACCGCGCACAACAACCGGACCGGCCAAATCAATTAACTCGGCAATAAAATCAGGATTAATCGCAATAACGCCATTAAAATTATCAGCGTTTTCGCCAATAGCGGTTTTTTCCCCATTATAAATTTCTAAAATATTTTTCGCGCTGGTCGGCCAATCAGGCGACCAGTTAGCATCGCGCAAATACCATTTTTCAACTTCAAGATATTTAGCCAAAGGCGCCGGGGCAGTTTTCGTCCAATTCGGGCTCAAATAAGCCGGCATATCCAAATGATAACTATCATGAGTCGTCAAGGAAATAATTTCCCCGCCTTTTGTCTCCATTAAACCGAATAAGCCGATAAACCCGCCGGACGGACGTAGTTCATCGTTATTTTGCATAATTATTAAAAATCGACCCGATTCGGGATAACCGGCCAAAGCAGGCAATATTTTACTCATAGCCGGAATGCGCGACACCAAATCAAGCGCTTCCTCGAGTTCGGCTTTTAAATCAATAACCTGATCACGCAAAAAAAACAAAACGCCTATTTTTCTAATTTTATTTACGTCAAGCAAAGCTAATTCCAGATTAGCCTGCAGACCCTTGAGCTCGGGTTCTGATTCATAAAGAAGTTTTAAAAAAGCCTGCTTCTCATTTTCACTTAAAGAAGAAAAATTATTCTTTCCACCCAAAGCTTCAGAAAAACCGGACACAATTGGCACAGCTTTTTGGATAGAACGGCTTATAATTTCTCCTGTACGAGCCAAATAAATTATGTCTTCAAATTGATGCCTGATAATCGGTATAAAGCGCGGCGCCGGATTCTCTTCTATTTTTTCCAAACTCTCCAAGGATGAAGCAAAAGCGCTCTGCGCCCTATCGGCATAATCAGCTGCGTCATTTAAACGCCCGCCCTTAATATTTACAACTGCTTGTTCCAGTTCAGACTTGCCGGAATAAGCCTTATAAGCGGCATTTTTTAGATCAGAAAAAGAAAAAACCAGAGAAGCAATGGACAAAATAAAAATAACCAATAAAGACAGTAGTCCGTATTTTAAAACGGAAACAAATATTTTTATCGGCTTTCCAATTTTCATTTTTAACATAAAAATAAAAATTACAGCAAATCGCCGCTAATAACTATCTTCTTGGCTTCCAAAACATTAAATAAAAAGACGTCAGCCACTTCACGGCGGTAATCAAATTCCTGCTCGCTCATAATGGTGAAGTTTATTTCATAACCAAGCTTTTTTTCCAGCTTGGCGATAGCCGCTAAAATATCGCGGCGCGGCGGAGTTCCGACAATAAATAAATCGGTCGGCAAAGAATCATCGGAAACAAATTTCCCTGCCAAAAACATCATTTTTGGATTAAAATCTTTCTTGATTTGAGAAAATAAATCTTTAATCGATAAAATAGCTTCCTTAGCAATAATTGAAGCAATTTCCGGAAAAAAAATATGTTCGCTGTTAGCTTGGTATTTTTTTATTTTAAACTCTTTTTTAATAACTTTTTTCACCGTCTTGGACTTTTTGGCTTTCTTGCCCTTTTCTTCAACCGACACATCGTGGGCTTCCCCCTTTTCAGGCTCTTCTTCAAAAAGCTTCAGAAAACCATCAGAAACAAGCTTATCAAGCTCTTTGGACAAAGATGGAATTTTCCCTTCACCCAATTTAACGATTTCTTCAAGCGAAAAAAACCTATCCGGATCGGAGAAGAAAATCTTAAATATTTTTACCCTGTTTTCCGAGCCTAAAAGAGAGCTCAACATATTTCTTTATTTACAATTTTATAGTATAATATCCCATATAAACAGTCAATCAAATAGGGCAATTATTACGCCCTTTGTTTCTATGCGAAACAAGATATCTTCTTTTTTGATAAATTCCGCTAATTCCAAGGGTTTGAGCGATATTTATGTCGCCCAAACAGATGCCCTAAAAGAATCTCTGGCAGGCAAAATTTTTGTGTTAGCCGAATTTTCCGGCGGCAAAAAATCGGAATGGAAAAAAATATTCGACTTCATTGTTTCCGCCCTGGAGGACAATTACTATAACGATGAAAAAATTCTTCTTAAAGACAAAATCGAGGGGTTAAAAGTTGAAAACATTTTTGAGGCGGCTCTGGCAAGAACTAACTTAGCTTTAAATGATTTTTTAGAGGAAGAAAAAATAAAACTCTCGCCTTCAGCTGTTAATTTAAGCGTTGGAGTTATTTTTGAAAACAAATTACACTTTTCAAACTTCGGTAAAAACCGCGCTCTTTTAATCTACAAACAGAAATCCGGCTACGAAATGATTAACGTTGAAACCAACGCCTTTGAAAAGAACGATGAGGAAGCAATTTTAGAAGATGGGCGCAGCGTTCCAAAAACACCCAAGATTTTTTCTTCAATCATCAGCGGCGAAATACCGAACAACGCCTTTTTTGTTTTTACCAGCGAATCGATACCGGAATATTTAAGCGAAAAAGAATTGGTAACAATCATCAGCAAACTGCCGCCTTTAACGGCAGCCTCTCAATTAAAAAATGTTTTAGAGCAAATAAACAGCTTTATTCCCTTTTTCGGTTTAATCATTAAAAGCGCCTCGGAAATAGATAATCTTGAAGCTTTGGAAGAAATAGAAGAAATGCCATACATGCATCGCCAAGCATCCTCTTTAAGCCACACGGAAAAAAGAACGGAAGAAATGCTTTCTTCAAGCGGTCTGCTTACCTGGAATCGTATTAAAAATGGTTTGAAAGACATCATTAAAGACAAAACAGAAAACGTTAAAAAAGATCTTAAACTTGTTAAAACAAAAAACTACGAAGAAGAAGAAGAAGAAGAAGAAGAAGAAGAGATTGAAAAGGCGCCGGAAAAAGAAATGGAAATGCAGATTGAAGAAAGCCTTGCAAACGACCTGAAAACGGAAGAAGAGTTTGAAGCAGAATCACCTGAAAATGAAATAAGTGAAGAAATTGTCGAAGAAATTATAGAAGAAACTCAGATAGAAGAAATTATTGATAACGCCATAGAAAAAACAAGCATACCGGAAATAAGCTCTATCAAAACGGTTAGCGTCGAAAAAAGATTTTTTCGCCCGGACAGTTCGGCTATTTCCATGACAAAAATACCGGGACAAGGCTTTAAGATATCAAAAATAATCAAACCATTTGCCTTTATTCCTTTGTTTTTCAAAAATGCCTTCAGCGGCGGCTCCGGCAGAAAAAGAATGGCAGCCGGCATTCTGGCGGGTCTTTCCGTAATTTTAATCGCCAGCATCTGGTTCACGGCGGTAAATAATAAAAATAAAGCCATCAAAGAGGAATTTGCTCGATTAGCCCAAGAAATAGAAAACAAGGAGGCGGCCATAAATATGCGCCTCTTATACGACGATACCGAAGGAGCGAAATCAATATTGAATGAAGCCAGAGAGAACCTCTCTAAATTACCGCAAAAAACTAATGAACAAATCGCGGCTTATACCGAATTATTGAGCAAGCTTGATGCCGAACAAGAAAAAGTTTATCGCATTAAACGTTTAAATCAATCGGAAGAAATTTTTGATCTAAGCGGTAAAGCGCCATTTGGATTCAGATTAGCCGGAGACAAGATATTCGCCTTCTCAAGTGATAAAGCCTACTCATTAAACATAAAAGATAAAAACAACTCAGAGTATTCTCTAAAAAACGATTACTCCGGATACGGTATTCAATACGACGATAAAAACACCATTTATCTGTTAAAAGGAAATAAATTGGCAAAATTTGATACCAATAACGGCAAAGAAAACATTATTGAAGTAAAAGGCCTTGATGAAAACACCTCTTACCAAGCTTTCAACATTTACGCTAATAGATTATACCTATTAAATAAAGATAAAAATGAAATAATCAGAAAAGACCCCCCTTCTTATACTAATACCATCTCTTGGCTAAAAGAAAACGCCGATTTAAGCCAGGCAAAAAGTATTTTTGTCGACAACAATATCTTTATTCTAAACACTGACGGACGAATCGACAAATATGGTCTCGGAAAAAAAGAATCGTACAGCGCCCCGGCGCTCGAGCCGAAACTCGGTGAATTCCAAAAAATGATTGGAACAGCCAATAGACTGTACATATTGGATCAAACCGGCAAACGCCTGGCGGTTATTGACATAACCAAAGGATCTTTAATTGCCCAATATATTTTTGAAACAACCAATAACATTAAAGATTTCTCCATAAACGAAAAAGAGAATCAAGTATATTTATTGGACGGAGAACGTATTTACCGTTATAAAATGGAATAAATCCAAATTTAAAAAGCTTTATAAAACAAAAAAATCGGCCGGAAAGCCGATTTTTTGTTACTGTTTCGAGTTTATTTTTTATTGCCTTTTCTCCGGCTGCGCTGGCGTCTTGGAGAATCGGATTTATCACAGCCCTTGCGTTTAGAATCAAATTCAATTATTACCGGGCGGTCATTTTCTTTATCGGGATTTATTCTGACGTTAACAGTTTGTTTCAAAATATTATGGCCGATAACAGTTCCTTCCGCGCCATTAATATTCATTTTAGTTCCAATTGGCGGAAGTTCCCCGTCCATTTCTTTATAGCCGACATACTCATAGGATAGACAGCACATCAATCGTCCGCACATACCGGAAATTCTTTCGCTGCCGCGATGAACGACTTGCTGCGCTTCGGCCATTTCGGAAGTTATGGAAGAAAAATCACATAAGAATTCCCGACAACATAAACCGCGTCCGCAAGGACCGCAATCACCGCACATCTTAGCCTCATCTCTGGTGCCAATCTGGGTTAAGCGAATGTTAGCGTTAAATCTACCGGCCAAATCCTTAACCAAGGCGCGAAAATCAACTCGCCCCTCGGATACAAAAGCAAAATTCAAACGATTGCCGGAGAAAGAAAAATGAACATCAATCAGCTTCATGTTTAAGCCATGCTTAATAGCCATTTCGTGGCAAAAATCAAGAGCTTCTTTTTTCTTATTCTCATCGGCTAAACGGGCGACATCGTCATATGAAGCCTTGCGGATAATTGGTTTGATATCGGGGTTTCCCTGTCCTTCCAGAATACGAGAAACCCGGCCAAGTTCTTGGCCTAGTTCCGTTTCGACTATAACATAATCATCCTTAGCGGCTTTAACGTCGCCTAAAGAGAAATCATAAACCTTATCCCAAGAAGCAAATTGTACTTGAGCTATTTTCATCTAACAAGATCTTAGTTAGATAAAGTAAAGCGGACGAATTTAAGAATATTAACTCCACCCAAAATGTCCTTAACTTTCTTTTTATCGTCTTTAATATATTCCTGCTCAAAAAGACAAACTTCGGAATAATACTTGCCCATCTTGCCTTCAACGATTTTTTCAATCATCGCTTCCGGCTTTCCTTCTTTCAAAAGCTGTTCTTTATAAATTTCTTTTTCCTTCTCCAGGTCCTCAGCTTGAACTTCGGAAGAATAAAGATATTTAGGGCTGGCGGCGGCAACTTGCATAGCAAGTTCAGCGGCGAGTTCATCTTTACCGGCTGCATCAAGAGCGATCAAAACGCCAATCTTACCGCCGAGATGAGAGTAGGCGGCACAAGTAGCGCCACTGATAATAGCAAAATCCTTGATACCCATTTTTTCTCCAATAGTACCGCTTAAAGTATCTAAGCTGTCTTTAACGCTAACGCCATCAGCCATTGGCAAAGCCAAAAGTTCGTCCAAGTTAGCAGGCTTTTTAGTCTTTATGATTTCCAAGATAGCATCGGCCATAGCTTGAAATTTTTCGTTTCGAGAAACAAAATCGGTCTCGGAATTAAGTTCAACAATATAGGCTTCATCTTTTGCTTCATTAACGGCAACCTTAATAACGCCTTCATTGGTTTCTCTATCGCCGCGCTTAGCAGCTTTAGCGATACCCTTTTTACGCAATATTTCTACAGCCATTTCCAAGTTATTGTCAGCTTCTTTTAAAGCTTTTTGACAATCAACCATGCCGGCGCCGGTCATCTCGCGAAGTTTTTTTATGAGTTCCATATTTTTATTGTAATTATTTATCAAACGAACAAAAAATGCGAAAGCTCAAAAATATTAAGCTTTAGCGGCTTCTTTCTTGGCGGAAAGAATGGTTTCTTTGATAGAATCAAGAACCAAAGAAATTGTCTTGGTTGAGTCATCATTAGCCGGAATCGGATAGCTGACTTCTTCCGGGTTAACATTGGTATCGCAGATAGCAATAATCGGAATATTCTTTTGCTGTGCTTCACGGATAGCGGTTTCTTCTTCTTTTATATCCCAGACGAATAAAGCATCGGGGAGCTTATTCAAAGAAACTAAACCGGCAACGCGGGTTTCGAGTTTCTTAATTTCACGATCGAAATCAAGACGTTCTTTCTTGGTATATTTATCAAGTTTACCGGCTTCTTTCTTTTCGATTAAGTCGGTATACTTTTTAACAGATTTTTTAATAACGGCGAAGTTTGTAATAAAACCGCCGAGCCATTTACCAACGACATAGGCTTGTCCGGATTCTTCCGCCATTCTCTTTAAAGGAGCGGAAACCTGGCTCTTGGTGCCGACAAAAAGAATGCTCTTATTTTCGGCAACAAGCTTGTGGATGAACTCCAAAGCTTCTTTTAATTTCTCGCGGCTTTTGCGCAAATCAATAACGTAAATGCCATTTTTGGAACCAAAAATGTATTGTTCCATTTTCGGGTGCCATCTGTTGGTACGATGGCCGAAGTGCATGCCGGCTTTTAACATGTCTTCGATTTTTGGTAGACTGATCATATTGTTTTTCTTTTTAGCATCTACTCCCGCCCCCTATAAAGGGAAGAAAAATTGGACTAAAAACCCCGGTTAGGCCGGAGCTTGTTATCCAAAGGAGTATGATAATTTATTAAATTCTAACAAGCTAATATTATACTAAATTCCCGCTTCCGTCAAGGTTTTGGCTATTTCTGGTAAAAATCGCGCACCATTTGATTAAAGGTGTTGATTTGGGCATTAAAAACATCAATTTTTTCTTTGTATTCAGTCAAATTTGCGTTATATTGAACAATTAAAGCATTATAGGCCGGCACCATGGAATTGTATTTGCTGATTTGTCCGGCGGCAAAGTACGTATCCATCTCAGACTTCATAGTGGAGGCTTCTGATTCTTTGGTTTTTAAAGCTAATTCAAGAGTTGATATGGCCGCCGTTCCGGAAGCTATCTCTTTGCTCAAACGATTCATTTCATTGACATTGGCAAGGGTTTGGCTGATGCGCTGATAGCTCTTCCCGGTTGTCTTTTGATAAATTTCCAACTTACCGAGACGAGAAGCATTGAAAAGATTTTCAAAATCATTTTGACTTTCAGTGGCAATACCGGCGCTTAAAGTTTTCGGAACAACGCCGACTGGAAAATAGTTCGTTGTTTCAATATAACAATACCCGGATGAAGCAATCGAATATTCTACCGGACAAGAAACAGCGGCAGCGGAATGATTGGAATCCGGAAAATCAAAAATCGCCGCTCCGTAACCAAGCTTACGCAAAATAACAATAGACAAAAAAGTTTTATCGGAACAAACACCGCGATTTAAATACAAAGTTTCATAAGGGTAATAAGGATTAACATTATTTGAAGCATTGGCCGCTTTATCATTATCATAAGGAATGAATTGGACTAAAGCCATAGCCGATTCCAATAATTCATCTTCGGACCAGGCCTGAGAATTGGCTGTCGCTTTTAACTTATAAATTATTTCATCTACTGAAGTATCGCCATTTTTTAAATTTAAAAAAATTCCATAAAAAGAATTTCTGGCTGCAGAAACATCAGAACCGTTCGGATAAGAATAGGTTTTAGGTGAAGCGGCGTAGGCGTCGTAAAAAGATTTATATAAGGTTTGCGCTATGACGCGATTATCATTTTTATATTTAAATTCAAAAACTTTATCATAACTCTGTCCGGAAGTATTTGGAGTTACCGGGCTTGCAATCGGAGTTGCAGCTGGTGCGGAAATTGAAGAACTTGGGGTCTTTGAAGACGACCCGACGGAAATTTTTGCTAAATCAGTATTGGAAATCCCCAAACCCAAGGCGCGCATGACGCTGAACGCGTCGCTGGGACGACCCAAATAATAGAGCTTCAGGTCAAGAGGATAAATATAAAAAGCCTGTCCTTTATCTTGAACCTGCAAAAGAATGCGGCCGGATAAACGGCTTGGCGCTTTGGAAATTTGATAAGAACCGATATCGCCGTCACTGGCACCAAGACCGAAAGAACGCATTAAAGCAAAGGCGTCATCCGGACGGCCCATATAGTAGCGTTTGCCGTCTGTCGGATTAACATACCAAGCCTCCCCGTGCGATTCGACTTGCAAAAGAATGCGGCCCGATAAAGAAGCGGCTCGCACTTGATATAAAGGAGATAAACAGGATACTAAAGAAAAGAATAAAACAACCGCAAAGCGGGAAACCGGAGTTTTATGATTTTTTATCTTGATAAGTAAGGAGCTCATTATTCGTGTAAAATTAAACTTACTCTGCCAAAGTGATAAACATATCGCGCTTGGGCGGTTCCGGCAAATGATGGGCATCATTAACAAAAGCAATTTTTACATAACCGTCGCCGTCAATAATTATCTTGCTGATTGAAGATTGAAAAATTTCCAAAGAAAGAAAGCCTAGTATATCGGCATTCATAATTCCGGTTAAAACGGATTTGATAAAATTACCATGAGAGAAAACAAGGATTTTTTTGCCGCGATTTTTTTTGTAGATATTCGCCAAAACACGGCGGCTATCTCTTTGCATTTTATCCAAATCCCGATCAAGCGAACGATATTTTTTAAAACGTCTTTCTCTGGTTTCCTCCGACATGTTAAAATATTTTATCCTAATCCAATGCTGCCAATCAATCTCATCAAGTCCGCTATCGACAAAAGCTTTCTTCTTGGCCTGTTTGATGTATTCATAGGCGCTTTCCTGAGCTCTAACGATACTGCTGGTATAAACTTTATCAACGTCCATTTTTAAAAGGCGTTTCGTTAAAACTTTGCGCTGTTTTAATCCGAACTTGGACAAAGGCATCAAGCGATCGCCCAACTTACTCTCGAGAGTATAATCGGGATTACAATGCCTGATGAGATAAATTTCGGTATAAGGGCCCTTAGTCGACGGCCTTAACTTGGCGTATGGATTTTGGTACATAAGCGAAACGTCTTTAATCTATTTATAAACTAAGCTTGCATGAATCTTTCCGAGGCCTTCTGCCAATTGATAATATTATTTAGAAGAGCGTCCAAATAATCGGCTCTTTTGTTTTGATAATCAAGATAATAAGAGTGCTCCCAAACATCAATAGCAATTATCGGTCTCAAGCCTAAGCTCAAGGGATTCTCGGCGTTAGCGGTTTTCATTATCTTTAAAGAATCTTTTTCTTTAACAAGCCAGGTCCAGCCGCTGCCAAACTGCGACATAGCAACTGTTTTAAACTCCGTTACAAAATTTTCCAAAGAGCCAAAAGCCTCTTTAATCGCTTTAAGCAATTCCCCGTCCAAAGCTTCGCCGGTTCCGGCGGGGCAAAAAGTTTCCCAGAAAATATTATGATTATAAACCTGAGCGGCATTATTAAATATGGCCGCCTTATCGCTCTGGCCGGCTGTTTTAATCACTATTTCTTCCAACGACAAACTCTCAAGTTCCGTTCCGGCAATCAGCTTATTAAGATTGTCCAAGTAAGCCTGATGATGTTTGCCGTAGTGGAAGCTGATGGTATTAGCTGACATATATGGCTCAAGCGCTTCGGGCGCATAAGGGAGTATCATTAATTTAAACATAAATTTATATTTAATATTTATTAAATTTATTATAACAAAAAAGATAATTTAATGCTAAAAAAATATAAATATGCTATAATAGCGACATAAACATTTAGAACAATAATATGGAAAATGATCAAAAGGAGCCATGCTGCCGAAAATTTGATCCGGCCAGCCTGGACGAAAAAGAAATAAATTTAAACGGTCGAAAATTCCTCAAAAAACGCTACGCTTGCTTATTCCACATCCCTTTAAATCTTAGCTCAGTTATGAAAAAAGCCTGTGCCACAGCCTCCGGAGAACAGGCTATGCCAGAAGATGCTCTATGGCTTTGTGATGAAAACTCGTCTTGGGGAGCTGATTTATATTTGGAAGTAAATAAAGACTTAAAAGAACAGGAGATGAGTTCGCTTGATGGCCAATACTTATGTAAAATTTTTGATGGCGCTTACCGAGAAATGCCGAATTGGATTAAGGAAATGAAGGAATTTGTTGAAAAGCAAGGCAAAAAAACCGATAAAATCCTGGCTTATTACACAACCTGCCCCAAATGCGCCAAAATCTATGGTCATAATTATGTAGGATTATTGGCTAAAATTAAATAAAATTACACAAATTAGCTCTTTTTTTAAAAAAAGCTCTTTTCCTCAGAAAAAGGGCTTTTTTATTGACATTTTTTACTTTATATTATACAATTAATCGGTTACTTGAGTTATTTAACAATTTAAAAGAACAAGGAGAAAATGAAAAAAACAAAAAGCGCATTTAGTGGTTCAGTTGCATTTATTATTGCGGCCGATAAATTTTCGGTATTAGCAGCGGCCGTTTTGGCTCACAAAGAAAGAATTACCAATCCCAAGCTTTTTTCCAGTAGTGTTTACATTGTCACACAAGAAGAAGCGGCTAAAGTAGACGCTTCCGAGTATGACCATGTTTACGCGATCGGATTGAACTCGGAGGATATGGGAAAGCGGAATTTTCACGAATTCTTATTCCGACATATCAAAAATTTGAAATTTTGGTATAGTCGAAAATTCATGGACACCGCCAAAACAAGCCTTTTGAAGTCAGCCGGAATACCGGTTTTTGCTCATCCAGATTTTATGGCCTTTGCCGAAAAAGACGGCATTGTGCTTGAAACGATTAATTTTGTAAATGCTTACCTGGCTCTGCAAGATGGCGGTAAAAATCGCCACCTTAAAACCGACTTATCGGAAACATTCCGAAAAAGTTTGTATGTGGCGAGAATTTACGATCGTCTGGCTAAGACGAAAAAATTCACAACCAACAAACTCTACGGCGAATTGTTTCTCTTATGTATGGGCCAAAATTCATCAACAATCTTCAATCTCGTTATGGATTATGGCTCAGAAGAACTGGGCCAAATCAAAAAGTTGCTTGAAGGTTATGATGAAATCGAGAAAAACCGCCGGCAAGCCAAAAAAGAAAAGCTTCAACATCCAATGCTCGGAAAAGTTTCGGTTTATAAGCCAAAAGATGATTTGGTCGACCGCAAAACATTTTTCCAAAAACTCGGAAAGTACGATGCCGTAGCTGTTACAGCTTTGGACAAAGATCCGAACGGATCAATTTACGAAGTATGCATTAGCAATCAAAAGGCGAAGTTAATGTCAGATAATGATTGGGAACAAATCCCATACATTAAACGCATGAACGGACACCGCTTCCTGATCCAAGAGGAATTCTTGATGCACACGCAAAAAACAGAATTGGTTTAAGCAACAAGAACCAAAAGACTCTCACTTCTCCTGAGAGCGGCCCGGAACACGAGTTTCGGGCTTTTTTATTTGCCAAATTTATTATATGATTTTTAAATGTTATAATATTTCCATATGCTTGATTTACAGAAAGAAAAAGAGTTTTTTACTCTCGGACACAATTTTGTCGCCGGCGTTGATGAGGCCGGTCGAGGGCCGCTGGCCGGGCCGGTAGTGGCGGCTTGTGTTATTATTGATAATAATTTTCAAATAGAACCCGGGGACCTGGAATTAGTAGCTGATTCAAAAAAATTAAGCGCCAAAAAAAGAGAAATAATTTTTAAAGCGATTAAAGAAAAAGCCTTATCAGTTGAAATAAGCGTTGTTAGTCGAGAAACGATTGATAAAGTTAATATTTTACGCGCCAGCTTAGCCGCTATGCGCAAAGCCGTCGAAAAAAGCCGGGTTAAGCCCGACTTTATTCTGGTTGATGGAAATTTTAAAATCCCTAAATTGGATATTCCGCAAAAAGCAATTGTAAGCGGCGATGCCTTGGTTTGGGTTATTGCCGCTGCGTCTATCATTGCAAAAGTAAGCCGTGATTTTTTAATGGAAGAGGCTGATAAGCTTTATCCGGAATATGGTTTTGCCAAGCACAAAGGCTATGGCACCAAAGCTCATATTGCTAAAATAATGGAAATTGGACCATGTCCCATTCATCGTCGCAGCTTTGCTCCGATAAAAGATATGTCTTTGACGGACTAGAGCTTAAACTCGCGCTCTTCCCCGCTTTTCATATCCTTTAGCTTATAAATATTCTTCTTTAATTCTTCGGCGCCAAAAATAACAACCTTGGCGATTCCTTTTTTATTGGCAAATTCCAAAGCTTTATTGATTTTTTGTTCTTCTAAGCCGGAAAGAATATTTAAACCGCGCAAACGCAATTCCTTAGCCAGACGATCGGCCTCGAAAGAAGAAACACCTTCCAAAAGCGGCAAATAATAAATTTCCGCTTTTTCCATTTTTGCTTTATCAGTAATTCCCCAGCTTTCCAAAAATAATTTCATCGTTTCATCGCCAGGCGCAAAACCGACAGCCGGAAAATCGTCTTCACCAAAAAGTCCGCCTAAGCCATTATAGCGACCACCGCCAAACATCGCCCGATTATTATCCGGGTGCTTATCAAATACTTCAAAAACCAAACCATCATAATAATCAAATCCGCGGATGACGGAAGGATTAAATTCCAACCAATCACCATAACCAAGATCGGACAAAGCCGTCATAACATCTTTGATTTCTCTATAAGCATTCTGCAGCTCGGCCGTACTCATGATTATATCAAGCCAAGCGGCTGAAGCGGCGCCGGATAAAAAGGCGTTGGTCTTATCAATGTTTTTTGAACTTAAGCCAAGGACTTTTAATTTATCTGCAAAATCTACCGCACTTAACTTATTTTTCTTGTCTAAAATCCTAAAGAAATCATTTTTCTTGCCAGCTTCAATGTTTAAAGAGGAAAAAAAGGCTTCCAAAAGACGACGGCTGTTAATATTCAAAGAAAAAGAATTTTGCGGCGGATCAAACTCTAAAACAATATCAAGAGCCAGCTTCATAATTTCAATATCGGCTTTAATATTATTCGAACCAAAAACATCGCAATTGAGCTGCCAGAATTCCCGATTGCGACCGCGTTGCGGTTTCTCGTTACGGAAAAAATTGGCAATAGAAAAAAGCTTTATCGGTTTTGGAGCGGAGCGATAGAACTTGGAAGCCATACGAACAACAGAAGGCGTCATTTCCGGACGAACAGCCAATTCGCGACCGCCCAAATCTTCAAAAGTTAAAAGCTCCTTGCCGCCGACATCCTCGCCCGATTTAGCGCGATAAAGATCGGCCGGTTCAAAAAGCGGGGTCAAATATTCTTCAAAACCATAACGCAGACAAACTTTACGCCAAGTATCAAAAATGTATTTGCGCAAAATAAACTCCTCCGGCAACCAGTCGGACGTTCCTTTTAGTTCTTGATTGGAAATCTTGTTTTTCATAAATATTAGACGAGAAATGACAGCCCTTAGGGCTATTTTGATTCTAACATTTCCTTGACGCAAAAACAAGGAAGGCTTAAGGAATATTTTAAGCTATCTTGAAGACGAAAAAGTTATAATTTAAAAGTCTTTAAACAAATCTAAAAAAATTAAAAAATAAAATTATGAAAATCCTTGTTATTGAAGACGATAAAGAAATCGCTGATTTTGTCAAAAGAGGCTTGGAAACCGAAATTCTTAAAGTCGAAATTGCCAATAACGGCGAAAAAGGCGTTTTATTGGCCCGAAGCGGACACTACTCCCTCATTATCCTGGATTATATGCTGCCAGAGAAAAATGGTGCGGAAGTTTTAAAAGAAATAAGATCGGAGGGACTGCAAATTCCGATAATAATGTTAAGCGTTAAAGGCGAGATAGAAAATAAGAAAAAAATATTTGCGCTTGGCGCCGATGATTATTTAACCAAGCCATTTTTGCTTGACGAATTACTAATCAGAGTTCGCGCTCTCCTAAAAAGACCGCCGCAAATAAATGAAAATATTTCCCGTCTCGACGATTTAAGCGTCAACCATGACAGCAAGATAGTCAAAAGAGGCAAAAAAGAAATCTACCTAACACGCAAAGAATTCATGTTACTTGAATATTTAATTTCCAACAGAGGAAAAATAATTTCCAGAAGCCAGATTCTTGATTACGTGTGGAACTATGACAGCGATCCATTTTCAAATTCCATCGAAACTCACATAGCCTCACTGCGCAAAAAAATAAACATTAACAAAAGCCGCGACCTGATACATACTTTCACAGGCCGCGGCTATAAGATGTCCCTTAGAAAATTAGATTAGTAATCTCTCAATTTCTCCAAACCTTTGAGTTTTCTGATCTTTTCCAAAGCCTTGGATTCGATTTGGCGGATACGTTCACGAGTAACCTCAAATTCTTTGCCAACCTCTTCAAGAGTATGAGCAACGCCATCGATCAAGCCGAAGCGCATTTCCAAAATCTTCTGTTCGCGAGGAGATAATTGAGCGACAATATTTTTTACGTAATCACGAAGCAACTGTAAAGCGGCAGCGCGATCCGGGGTAACATTTTTAACATCCTCAATAAAATCTTCCAAAGTCGAATCTTCCCCGTCATCACCGATAGTTGTCTCAAGAGAAATTGTGTCCTGAGAGATCTTCATGATGTATCTTACTTTTTCAACTTCCTCTCCCATTTCTGCAGCGATTTCTTCCGCCATCGGCTCACGACCAAGTTCCTGAATTAAATTGCGTTGAATCTGCTGAAACTTATTAATTGTTTCAACCATATGAACAGGAATGCGAATCGTTCTTGATTGATCAGCTAAAGCACGAGTAATCGCCTGGCGAATCCACCAAGTAGCATAGGTCGAAAATTTGTAACCTTTTCGATATTCAAATTTTTCAACCGCGCGAAATAAACCGATATTCCCTTCTTGAATCAAATCGAGCAAACTCATACCCTTAGCACCGGCGAATTTTTTCGCAATCGAAACAACCAAGCGCAAGTTAGCCTCAATAATACGGCGCTCCGCTTCTTTATCGCCCTTTTCTTTTCTCTTGGCCAATTCTATCTCTTCTGCGCCCGATAAAAGCGGAACCTTACCGATCTCTTTCAAATACATCTGGACGGAATCGGCACTTAATTTAGAAAGGTCGATATTCATAGCTGCCGCTTCTTTAGCAGCCTTAGGGCTTAACTCGGGTTTTTTATCGGTTGAAGCGAGAATGCGTCCGGAATCTTCCAATACTCTAATGCCATTCTTATGTAAATCTCCAAGAAAGAAATCATAATCCAAAACATATTCTTCCACTTCCGGGAACAAATACAATAATTCGGTTTCAGTTACAAAACCTCTCATTTTTCCTTTTTCAATAAGCTTAGCCATCTTCTCCTCGCTCGGCTTAACTATTTCTTTGGCAATTTCTTTTCTCACGGGCGCTTTAATTATTTTTAATTCTTTCTTAATCGGTTTTTTTTCAACCTTTTTCTCCGGCTTTTTAGCAAGCTTAAAAGAGGCTTTGGCTTGAGTCTTTTTTACGGCTGTCTTAATCTGTTTAACCGGCGCCTTCTTAACGGGCGCCTTTTTTATTAACGACTTTTTGGCTGCCGAACCTTTTTTAGCTGCGACTGAAGATTTCACCGGATTCTTTTTCGATGGAATCTTAGGCGCCGGCTTTTTGTTTTTAGCGCTTTTTATCATATTATTTTTGCTCCATTATTCTCTTTAAATCTTCCATTAAAGATTTAAGACTCTCTTCATCTCCTTTACGCTCCGCTTCGGAAATTTCTTTCCTGACTTGCTCCAACAGATGCTTACGGCGATATGCCTTGAGCTCGATAATCATATCTACGAGCTGATTTTTCATCTGCGCGGAACTTAAATCATAAAAGTCCTTCTCCCCAAGCAAAGCTAAATGCCTTAGGATGGCCTCACCGTCAAAATTAGATTCCGACAAAAAAATGCCGAGACCTGAGAAATCGGCTCCGCCGGTTTTATTATAATAAATTATTAAATTATTGTAAAATAAAGCTAAATTTTCACCGCACAAAACTTCGGCCTCCAGATTATTTACCGCATAAGAAATAAACTCCGGCGCTTTAAGAAGAATAGACAATAGCGACTCGCTTAAACGCTCTTCACGGCTCTTAGACAGCTTCTCTACCCCAGATATTTCCTGTTTATTAAAATTTCTTCTATTAAAAGAAGCGGCGTCTTTTGCTAAAGCGGTTTTACCATAGCGCTTCATGAACTCTTCGCGCATATCGCTTTCACTAAAATCCAAGTCATCGCTAATTTTTTTTAACCAATAACCCTGTTCCGTCCTATCTTTAATAAGAGCGATCATTTCCAGCATTTTGTCGCGAATCATCTTTTTAACGTCCAAATCTCGCAAATCAAGCCCAGAAGAAACCTTATCAAAATAATATTCTAAAATTGATTTGGCGTTTTCAATCGGCTTGCGATAATAATCCTCGAAATCATACCGACTCGACATGGCGGCAATTTTAGCGCTGCGTTCCATTTCACTTGGATCATTACGCAAAGATTCATCAGGATCTTTGCCGGAAGGAAGGGTGATTATTTTTACATCCAATCCCTGAGCTAAGCACTCCTTAATCCCTCTGTCAGCCGCCATCTGCCCGGCAGCGTCCATATCAAACACTAAGGCCACTTTATTAGTAAAACGCTTTAAAAGATTTATCTGTTCAACCGTTAAAGCGGTTCCCGATGAAGCAACAACATTTTTAATGCCATGATTATGGCAAGCAATAGCATCCATTTGTCCCTCAACCACAATCGCCAAATCTTGCTTCTTAATTTCGGCTTTGGCTTTATTTAGGGCAAACAAAATACGACTCTTATCAAAAAGCTCCGTTTGCGGACTGTTAACATATTTCCCGGCTTTAAGGATCTTTTCTTTATCGGGATTTATCCGGGCAGTGAAAGCAACAATATTGCCGCTGGCATCCCAAATAGGAAACATGATGCGATCGCGGAAACGATCGTAATAAGCACGGCCGGCAGAATACTGCTCTTTCTTGACGGATAAACCGGCGGCAAAAATTTCTTCATCGCTAAATTTTTTTCCGGATAGAGGTCTGGCTTTTAAAAAATCGTAAAGAGCCGACCAGGCATCAGGACTATAGCCGATACGCCACTCGCTGATAGCTTCTTCACTTAAACCGCGTGCCTGCAAATACTCTCTGATTCGAGCCGCACCGCTACTTTTTAAGCAATGTTCATAATATTTGGCGGATAACTCCATTATATCCAAAATCCGATTGCGCTTCGTATAATTTTCAACATTTTCATGCTTTAGCACGACCCCGGCTTTAGAAGCCAAGAAACGAAGAGCCTCGGGGAAAGTCATGTTTTCTTTTTCCATGACAAAAGAAAAAATATCGCCGCCTTTGGAACAGCCGAAACAATGCCAAACTTGTTTATCGGGGGAGATGGTAAAAGACGGAGATTTTTCGTTATGAAAAGGACAGAGAGCCTGAAAATTGGCGCCCGCCGCCTTAACGGGTATATATTCCCTGATAAGCTCAACAATATCAATCTTCGATTTTATTTCTTCCTGAGGAGTCATTGGCGTATTTATTAATCGATTGACTATATTTACATTTTATACCATTTAAGTCAATTAAGCTATTTGGGCTTTTATTTTAAAGGAAAAAAGCCGGCAAAGCCAGACCTTTTAAGCGCTCCGCTTCCCTTTCAACGACTTCACCGTCATATTCGGCATTGTGGCGGCTAAAACCGGCGTAACCGGGGCGTTTTTGATCCAAATGGAGGTTGAAAACGATTATATCACCGCTATCTTTTTTAAAAAGCTTAAAATAAATATGAAAACGCGGATAAAAATCACGGCCAAAACGCCTGGCAAAACTTATTTCTCCATCTTCCTTTTCCGGTAAAATAGCATAACCGGCGCGGCGCAAAAAATTTTCCGGATTATTTCCCAGACTGGCCAGGCTCAATTCTATTTTCATACTCTTTATCCTTTTTAAAAATAATAAATTTATACACAAGAAAATTCAAAGATCCGATTGTGGCATTAACCGCTAACTGGGCGAATAAATACCAAATACCAAAACGACTGACAAGCAAGTGCATCAACAAGGCGTTAATATTAAGATTCAAAAAAGCATTAAAAAAATAAATTCCTAACTGATGGAAAAGCTTATTTTTATCCTGATTGCGGAAGGTCCAAATTTTTTGCAAAATAAAACTTAAAGCAAAGGACATGATAAACGCAGTGCTGGTCGATAAAATTATACCCCAAGCGAAAACGCCATGAAAAAGAAAAAGTAAAAAAAGATCTGATCCGCCGGTTAAAGTTCCTGAAAAAATATATTTACAAAATTTTTTTCTTGATTCGCAAAAAGCATAAAGAGCCGGAAAATATCTGGCAAAAAAATTACGAAAATAAAAATAAGCCCTATCTACTGACTTCATAATTCTGCATTATTGATAAAACTAAATCGCGGCTTTCCTTGAAACGACTATTTTTGTCCGCACTGTTTAAAACAACTGAAACAAATTCTCGACCGCCGGCACCGATAAATTTTCCGACAAAACAATAACCGGCTTCATCGGTATATCCGGTTTTTCCTCCAGCCGCCTTCAAGCCCTGCTTATCCTCGACAAAAAGAAGATAGTCAGTCGACTCAATCTTCTTCCGGCGACCCGATAGCGTTTCATAAGAATATTCCGACAAACTGACAACTTTTTTTATCTCCGGACGGCTAAGAGCTTCTTGAGCCAAAATTGCCACATCGCGCGCTGTCGATAAATTTTGATCGCTTAAACCGATAGGGTCGGCAAAAGATGTTTTTAGCAACCCGAGAGACAAAGCCTTGGCGTTCATTTTTGCGACAAACTCATCTTCACTTAAGCCACTCGCATGAACAAGAGCGATAGTCGCGCCGTTATCAGAAGCAATCAGGCTTGTCTTAAACAAATCATCCAAACGAACCCGGTCTCCCGGAAAAAGATTCAAGCGCCCGCCTTCAATCATGTCTTGTTCGGAAATAACATATTCCTTGTCCCAAGCCAATTTTTCATCAAGAAAAACCAAGGCGGTCATCAACTTGGTTATACTGGCAATCGGCTGAGCTGAAGAAGAATCTTTTTGAAAAAAGAATAAGCGATCGGAAGTTGACAGAACAGCTGCCTTGTCGGCACTTATTTCCGGATATGCGGCTTCTGCCAAAGGCTTTATAACTTCCGGAGCATAAGACAAGACCGGAATCTCCGGCCCCTTAGAAAGCAATATAATAATTTTAAATAATATTGAAAAAATCATGATATAAAAACTCTAAACGACATCGGGAGCCGCTTCTTCCAAAATACGACTAATGGTTTCCAGTCTGGTTAATTTATTATAATCGGGTAAGTCCTCCAATCTTGATACTCCCAAAAATCTTAGAAAATCATTAGTCACGGAATAATAATTTTCCGATTTCTTTTTGTCAAAATTCTCTTCAATTAAGCCGCGCAGCAGCAAATTCCTGATAATCATGCTGCAATTAACGCCTCTTATTTTTTCAATTTCCACTTTTGCAATCGGACCTCTATAAGCAATGATTGTCAAAGCTTCCAAGCTTGGTTGAGATAATTCCCCGGCTGCTTCTTCTTTTAAAAAATTCTTAATCAAATCGGCATTATCAGGATGGGTACCGAATTGATACTGTCCGCCATTTTTAACGATAAGCAGGCCCTTTTCGGCATGGCGATACTCATGCTCCAAATCACTTAAAGCTTCTTCAATGTCTTTAATTTTTGCACCGGTAGCACTTACCAAGTCCTTAGCGGCCAAGGGTTTTAAAGAAACGAACAGCAAAGATTCTATTTGTGCTTTTAACTCCATATTATTCTTGGCTTAAAGAAGCATTTTCCTCTTCTTCATCACCGCTTATTTTTTTAATCATTATTTCACTAAACAATCCTTCTTGTTCAAATTTCAGCTCCTTCTGTTTGGCGAGCTCAAGAACAGCCAAAAAACTGACGATAATCTCCGTTCGACTTTCCGCCGATTGCAAAAGCTTTGTTAAACTTACTTTAGCTTTCTCAAAAATCATTGTTCTAATTGAGGAGATTTTATCATCAATACTTATTTTGGGTTCCAAAGTCTCGCTCGGCAACTTTGCCTCTTCACGCTTCTTAAGCTCTTCCTGCAATAAATTAAGCAAAGCGGCATATTTATCTCTTATGATTTCTTTAGTCAATTTTGGCGGCGGCGAAAAAACCGGTACGGCACTTTGCCAACGACGACTCTTGCCAAGCGGAGCAATAAATATTTTTTTGCCTCGTAAAGCAACTTCCCTTAATCTTTCGCTGGCCGCAACAAATTCCTTATACATTTTCAACTGTTTTTCCAAATCTTCTCCTTCATCCTCATCGTTGTCAACGTAAAGATAGGGCAAGAGGGCCTTTGATTTGATAAAAAGCAGTTTAGCGGCAATAAGCAGAAAGTCGGCCATCTCTTCAGGTCCTATATCCTCCGAAGTTCTAACATATTCCACGTAATCATCGGCGATTTTGGCTAAGGATATTTCGGTTATATCCATCTCCTCGCTTTCAATCATGGAAAGCAGGAGCCCCAAAGGACCGGAAAATTTTTCGGTGTTAATATCCATAGTTACTGGGAAATCACTTCCTTAGCTTTTAAAGCATCCATTTTTGACTCAGCCCATAAATCGCCTTTCAAACAATCATAACCGGCTTGATGGTCATCGCCGGAAACAGGACCGTAAGCAGCGGAAGGAAGCGTGCGGCCTTTAAGATCTGTCGGTTGAGACGGCAAGCGGAATTCAGCGCAAAACTCAAATTCCTTATCATTAATTTTTTTATATTCGATTGCTTTGCCGCTTTCCGGATCGACCAAGGCATTTCGGTCATATAAATGCAAACCGATTTTTAAATTTGATAAGTCATCCGGCAAACGCCCCTCCTCGGCATAAAAGGAGTTAACGGCGTTCTCCAGTGAGTTGATATTATTAACAACAATTTGATCCAAGCGGCGCATTCTCGCCTCTCGCGGCGATTCAACAAAAAACCAGGCGGAAATAAAAGCGCCGAGAACAAAAAGCAAGGAAATAGACAGAAAAATTATTTGGATATTCTTTTTAACGCCAAGTTCTTCCCTTTTTACATCATAAAAATAATAAGAAAAAACCAAAGCCGAAATCAAAAACATCGAGGCCGCTTTTAAGATAAAGCGGGCGCTGAGTTCTCCCGACAAGAAATTATTTATCACGCCGATAAAAACTCCTAAAATGATAAGAGATGAAACAAGAATAATAAAATAAGTCAGCCAGCGCCTAATAGCCGATGAACGCTCTATTTCATTTTTCTTCAAACCTCTGGCGATAAGAGAAAGGGTAAAGTAGTAAATCGGTGCAGCAATAAACAATGCCGAAATAGCAAATTTTAAAGAACCGTCTTGATTCCCGCCGTAAGAATTGTAAGAAAGAGGATCAAAAACTTTCAAGTCAATAATACTAAAAGCAATCATGCCGACAGAAATTCCGACAAAAACCAAAGCAACCAAAGATAAAATATAATAAAAAGCGTATTTGGCGGCGTATTTGGTGTTCATATGTTTTAGATTTATTTTTTACAAACTAAATTTATTTTAATCCAAGCTCTTCTTTTTGTTTCTTGGAAATACCGCAAGGCGCATTCATGAGTAAATCCTTGCCATCGCTTGTTTTTGCAAAAGGAATAACCTCTCTAATATTCGGCTCATTTTCCATAATCATTAAAAGTCTGTCAAAACCCCAGGCAATTCCGCCATGCGGCGGAGCGCCAAAACTGAGAGCCTTAATCATGTGGCCAAAATTAGCTTCAATCCTTTCATCATCGTATCCCATGATTTGAAAAGTTTTTTTAAGCGCCATGGAATCATAATTCCTCAAACTCCCGCCACCGATTTCAAAACCGTTTAAAACAACATCGTATTGGGTTGTCAAAATATCGGCAACATTTTTCTCTTCCATGAAATCAGCAAAATATTCATCTTTTGGCCTGGAAAAAGGATTATGAGTAAATGTCCACTGCCCGGTTCCGTCAACATTATCTTCTCCCGTTTTCTCAAACATCGGAAAATCAAGAACCCAAACAAAAGCGAGCAAATTGGGATCATTTTTATCTTCTCTTAAATCAGGCCTATCGCTGCCATATTTCTCCATTGCTTCTTTATAAGTTATTCTCGGAAAAGGAATTTGTTGAATCTTTTTTTCCGGGTAATTTTTTTCAACTAAAGAGATAAGAAGCTTTTCATTCAAAGAAATAACATCTTCTTCGGAGACAAAAGACATTTCCATATCAAGCTGCGTAAACTCGGGCTGCCTGTCGCCTCTGGCATCCTCGTCCCTCATACATCTGGCGAATTGAAAATATTTATCGACGCCACTAACCATTAACAACTGTTTATATTGTTGCGGAGACTGAGGTAGCGAATAAAAATTTCCTTTATAAGCACGACTCGGAACAACAAAAGATCTTGAACCCTCGAGGGTCGGGGCGGATAATAAAGGAGTTTCTATTTCCAAAAAACCTTCTTTATCAAGATAATCCCTGACAAACTTCTGCAATCTATAGCGGCTATTTATATTTTTGGTCATTCTTTGGCTTCTTATATCAAGATAGCGGTATGTTAATCTCAAATTTTCATCAATATTGCCCGTCTCGGCCAAGGGAAAAGGCAAGACACCGCAGCTATTTAAAATTTTAATATTCAAAACTTCAAGCTCTATAGAGCCGTTTAAAATGTCATTCTTCTGATCTTTTTCCGGACGAGGATTAATTCTGCCAAAAACTTCAACAACAAATTCACTATTTAATTTTCGAGCCTCTTCCAAGGCTTCGCTTTTAGGTAAAACTATGCACTGAATCAAGGCTGATGAATCTCTTAAATCAAAAAAGGCCATTTTACCTTGATTGCGAACGGAATCAATCCAGCCGGAAACTGTAATTTCCTGATTCTGAAAAGAGGCTAAATCCTTAATATAAACTCTTTTTTTCATATTATAATAGCTAATTTTTTACCTAAAATCATTTATAAATTTAACATAAATAAGAGAAAAAAGCAATAAAAATAAATGAGCTTATTTACCGCAAAAACAAGATAAATTTCTTTAATAAAACTTCCATTTCACCAATTAATTTTTTAGAAAAACGGATTTTTTGCGCTTCAATGGGATTTAGAAAATAACGAATAACCTTAATGCAATTATCACTAACCGGTAAAAGATCATTGGGACGTAAATTTTTAACACGGCAAGCAGGACAGATTAAACCGCCTTTAAAATCAAAATAATTTTGACCGGACTCTATTTTGGTTCGGCAATGCAAACAATTTTTCATCTCTGGACTGTAACCGAGTTCCGATAAGAAGCTCAAAGTAAAGCGAAGATAAAACAAAGAACCTTTTTCTTTATTAAAATCCTCATCATCATTTATCGCCGCAAGATAAGTGTCTAATAAAGAAAATAAACGCGCATCTCCTTCTTCCTCCTTAACCAAAGAAGAAAACAAAGAAATTATCTTACCGGCGTAAAATATCTTATTTAAGTCATTTCTAATTTCCAAGCGAGAATCAATGGCATCGGCGGCCGCAATATAATCAAAACCCTTACCGCTAATAATAAGTATCTTAACGTGACTCATCGGCTCAAGATGCCCGGCCATTTTGGAAGATAATTTTTTTGTCCCTTTAGCCAATAAATTCAGCAAGCCGAAGTCCTTGGTATAGGCCTTAACTAAATAATCGCTCTCGCGATAGTCGGAGCGATTAAGTATTATGGCCTTTGTGTGCCTCGATTCATCCATAGTTAATTCATGTCGAGATAATCTTGCAAAATAATAGCAGCGGCTATTTCATCGCGCCCGGCCTTATCCTTTTTCGAACCGAATTTGGCATCGGCCGCCAAAGAGCTGAGACGCTCATCCAAGAGTTCGATACGACAAGGATTAGCGGCTCTTAACTTGGACATAAAATCCAACCACAAAGGATTATTGGCCGAAGCGCCACCCATTTTTATCGGATCTCCAATTACCAAACAATTTATCTGCTCTTCTTTTATAACGCGCATCAAATCTTCAAAAGAAGAAACGGTTTTAAAAGGCAAGGCCAGGCAAACGTCGCTATCGGCCGTTGCCAGGCCAATGCGTTTTTCACCCCAATCGACACCAAGATAATTTATAATCTCGCTCATAATTTAAGTTAAAATTTCGTGTCCATCTTCAGTAACTAAAACAGTGTGTTCAAAATGAGCGCTTAAAGATCCGTCGGCACTTAAAATCGTATATTTGTTCTTGGCCACTTTAACTTTCCAGGTACCAATATTAATCATTGGCTCAATCGCAATAACCATGCCCGGCTCTAAAATAATATTTTCCGGAGAGTTTTCATTTACTTCATAATTAAAAACATCCGGCTCCTCATGAGCAAAATATCCAACACCATGGCCAACTAAATCGCGAACAACGCCGTAGCCATATCTATCAGCGTGATCTTCCACGGCACGTCCTATATCATTCAGGCGCTTACCCGCTTTAACTTGCTTTAAAGCTAACTCTAAACATTCACGACTGACTGACAGCAACTTTTTTGCTTCCTTACTAATTGCCCCAGCGCCAACCGTATAACAAGTATCGGTAAAGAAACCGCCGTGTTTAGAATATTTATTAAGCGGTAAGTCGTATTTTTTTCTTAATTCCTCCGTGATTGGCCACTCCATACCGATATCAATATCAACAATATCGCCATTTTGAATTATTCTTTCCGGTATTGATGAACCGTGAACAACTTCATCATTAATAGAAATGCAAAGCGTCGAAGGGAAAAAAATATTGCCGCCCATTGGGTAACCATTAAAAGCCGAAGCGCCACCACATTCAGCAATCATTCTGTTGGCTTCCCTTTCTAAATCAAGCGTAGAAAGACCTGGCTTAACCATGCCGACCAGTTTTTTAAGAATCGCCGACAAAAGCTTACCGCCCTCCCTAATAGCCCTTATTTCATTTTCATTTTTAATGTATATCATTTTTTTTATTCTTTTTATTTAGTTTTTCAAGCTCCAAGCTTTCAATCTGCTTTAACTTAGAAAATGCCGCTACTTGAAGATCTTTGCCTATCGTACCGATTCTTTCCATATTTTCATAACGATTTTTAGCCCGAATAAATTCAGCTGAACGCGATAATGAAGCATTTTTTCTAAAAAAAGTATTTCTTGGCGAGGCGCCATTAATAGCACTATCCCGACCCAACGAAGGCAAGGGCGCCATTCTCTGCGGCGCTAAACCACCGCCAGCGCCAAAATTGTTTCCAAGAGGTGAAAGATTGTTTCCAAGAGGTGAGATATTATTCATAAATAAATAAATTTATCTTTTAAAACTATCAAGTAAATCATAAATTTGATCCAAATCAACTTCGGTCAAACCCATAGACAATCGATTGCTGTAAAGCCTCTGGCGATCCTCTCTTATCATCCTTTCTGTTATTTCTATGCCTTTATGCATTCTCTCTTTATATTTATCAATTAAATCAAGAATCACTTTCTTATCACCTTCATCAAGGGTCTTGTAACGCGGATTAGTGCTAACCAGAATATCAAGCTTTCTCTCCACTCGTTCATCGGTTTGGCGCAATAAATCGCTGCTTAAATCTTGTAATTGCATAGGTTTTAAAATAAAGCTTATAAATGTTAGCCTTTTGTCCCATTATAACATAAAAAGAAGCGGCTTAACAGCCGCTTCTTATATTTTAAGATTCTTCTTTAAAGATTAGAAAGCATCGTATTCACGCATTGTAAGCTGTGATTCAATCTGTTTAACTGTTTCAATAACAACCGAAACAACGATAAGTAAACTGGTACCGCCGATAGCAAGCGCTTGCATGCCGGTAAAATAAACAACCACTAAAGGCAAAACGGCAATAAGACCCAAGAATAAGGCACCGGTGAAAACAATGCGGTTGGCAGTTTTTTCCAAATATTCACTGGTATGCAGACCTGGACGGATACCGGGAATAAATCCGCCCTGTTTCTGTAAATTTTCGGCAATCTTCTTCGGATGGAAAATGACTTCGGTGTAAAAATAAGTAAAAGCAAAAACCATCAAGAAATAAACAACACCGTAAAAAATTTGGTTATTAAATAAAGCGATAGTTTTTGAAGCTATATCGGCAATCCAAGGCGTTCTGGCGTGAATAAAGAACTGAGCAATCATGCTCGGAAACATTACCACGGAGATTGCAAAGATAATCGGGATAACGCCAGCCATATTAACGCGCAACGGCAAATGAGTATTTGTTCCGCCAAAAGCGCGGCTGC